>JAGLKG010000430.1 GCA_023141835.1 Maribacter sp.
CACCAAAGAGGAAATTGCCAAAAAACATTCCATAACAGTAGAAGTGCTTACCGAAATAATCAACCAAAGCCTACAGCTTCTTGACAAAGAAAGAAGTAAAAGAAACAAACCGAGACTTGATGACAAGATCCTCACTTCCTGGAACGGCCTAATGATGAAGGGACTGATTGATGCCTACAGATATCTAGGGGATAAGGCCTATTTGGATCTCGCTTTAAAAAATGCCGATTTCATTCAATCAAAAATGATGCGTAAAGAAGGAGGTCTATACCGTAATCATAAAAATGGTAAAAGCACATTAAATGCTTTTTTGGAAGATTATGCCGCCATTATTGATGCTTACCTAGGGTTATTCGAAACCACTCATGACGAACAATGGCTTTTACATTGCAAAACTTTGACAGATTATTGTTTGGAAAACTTTATGGATACTAAAAGTGGTATGTTTTTCTTTAGCTCCAAAACCGATGGTTTTATCATTCGAAGAACTCTCGAAATTTCCGATAACGTTATCCCTGCGTCCAACTCAATAATGGCCATAAATCTTTATAAACTTTCGAAACTTTATCCTGACGACAACTATGAATTGGTAGCCAAGCAAATGCTCAAAAACGTTCAAGTTAATTTCAAAGAGAATGCACAAAGCCATGCCAACTGGTTGCAACTTGTATTATTCATGAACCAACCTTTCTTCGAAATTGCCATTGTAGGGGATGAGTACAAAACAAAAGCACAGCAATTGCTACAATACTGCATCCCCAACTCAATTGTGGCCTCTACTGAAAACCAAAGCGATATTAGCATACTCAAAGAGAGATATTCAGAAGGCAATACACTAATTTATGTATGCCTACATGGTTCTTGCAAGCTTCCCGTGACCGAAGTGAGCAAGTCCTTAAAACAGATGGATTACCATTGACATAAGATGGGTAGTTGTTCTAGCACCTTAACACCAGCTGTTTAGACATCTACTACGCTCGAGATTAATCTATGAATTGCACTGCGAATTTTCCTTCTTTGGCATAATTTTTGTGAGAAATAATTTACACAAATTAATTGCTTTCACAATTTTAAAAACTAACCCTTATGAAAAATCTTTTTTGTCTATTTCTTTTAGTTACCAGTATTAGTTTCGGGCAAAATTATCTGGGACAGCACTGGGCTTTTTCTAAGGCCTACCCGTCTTACAGCTTTCAGGCCGATATCAATCTCATTATTGATGGATCCCCATATATTGACAGCGCCTTCAAAACTGGATTCACAACAATACGTGGAAAGTTTGGAATCGAAGCCCCCATGCGCTATAATGCTGAAAAAAATGTAATGGAATTTTTAGATAGTCACCAAGTTGTCCGAGAAGTCTTTCGGAGACCCTATATAACGGTTAATATTGACGAAAAAATATTCAGGGTCGTTGAATATAAAAATGAAAGAGAACAAAAATTAGGGTATTTCAATCCTTTGAATACAGGCAAGGTTCAATTACTCCTTATGCCCAAGAAAGAGTTATCCCATAAAAAAAGAACTGGACTAACAGAATCCAGGGCCACCTATCGAGAAGTATCTTCCTATTATATTAAAAGAGAAGGTCGTCCCGCAGAAAAGATCAAATTACGCGAGAAAAGTATTTTAATACATCTTTTCGATAAAGTGGTCGAAATGAACACTTACATTTCGGATTATGGGTTAAACCTTAGAAAGGAAGAAGATGTAGTACGGCTCTTGGATCACTACAATTCATTATCCACTTTAAAACATAGCGAAAAAGAAATGCAAAGCTAATTATAGCCTTTAATATTGGTATTTTCTATACTTATAATTAATTGTTAATCAGTAATTTAATCACTACCTTTAAGTAAAACATCCACACATCATGAAAAATATTCTTTTACTCCTTCTTTTGGCCTCAAGCTTTGCTTACACGCAGACGATTGGAAACGGTGATGGCATAAAAACAGATACCCAGGCAGGATTGGTATTTAGGGAAGTTCCCATTGAAGGAACTCCATTTGTAGATAATATTTACAAAAAAGGGGAGACCATAATTAATGGTAAAGTTCAAAGTACGGTCTTGATGCGATACAATGCCTTTCATGATTATGTTGAAATATTGAATGAGAATAGTCAACCTCGCAGATTATTAAGAAGAGCTAACATCATTGCGGTTTTCGGTGGAAACACCTATGAAATTATGCGATACAAAGAAGCAGGGAAAGTAAGATTGGCTTATTTTAATTCCCTAAACATAGGCAATACAATACTCTGTTTTAGACCTAAGAAAAAATTCATTCAAGCGGAGAAACCCGATCATGGTTATGACGATTATGATCCACCCATCTATAGAGATGTATCTTCCTACTACATAAAACATGGGAACCTTGCCGCAGAAGTGGTAAAATTGAGTAAACGAAGTTTGTTAAAAGCGCTTAGCGATAAATCAAGTGAACTTAATGTATTTATTCAAAATAAAAAATTAAATATTAAGAGTAAGGAAGATGCCATTATGCTCATAGAGTATTACAATTCACTGCAAACTTCTAAAATGCTAAAGAAGAAAGCTAGTAGCTAAAAAATTCGCTTTTACAGTTCGGTTATTTCTTTTTCCCTTGAAGGATAAAATCCTTTAAGTAATACGGTTCAAAGTAGGCTACGTCCTCAAAATCATTGGAGGCAAACTTGTTGAAGGAAAGCCTGCCTATTTCCCTTGCCGAAGGAACAATGGTAGTATCAAAACTTACCTTTTTATTATTTTCCAATGGTTTCTTGCATTTTTCGGCACCACTACCCATAATCAACACACTGCCCTTTTCAACAAATTCCCGAAATGATAGCTCGTCCACAATCTCAGCTCTTGTTTCTCGAATTTCTGTTAGGGAATTGTCAAAGACCGAGGAATACACTTCCATTCGTCGTGCATCCAGGACAGGGATAATAAAATCGAAACTACGATTATTCACTTGCTCTGCCATACTTGACAAGGTCGGAATCGAAATCAGTGGTATATCTAACGAGAAACACAGGCCTTTGGC
>JAGLKG010000431.1 GCA_023141835.1 Maribacter sp.
CTGCGGTCTCCAATTATAAAAGTTCAATAGGTGCTTTTGGTTATACAGCGCCCTCAGACGCCATCACCACTTTGGAGAACGATTTGGTGGTATTGAAGATTAGCAATAAAGGAGGGCAGATCATTGAGGCAAAAATGAAAACCTTTGTTACCCATGATTCCGTTCCGGTGTATTTGGTCAAAGATGGGAATGCTTCTTTTGGATTGAATTTTTCAACATCGGACAATAGAGTGTTGAATACCCAGGATTTGTTTTTTGAACCTTCAATGAGCAATAATGGGAATAATCAAGTACTTTCGATGAAAGCAAAAGTAGCTCCTGAAAAGTACTTGGAGTATCGCTACGAAATGAAACCCGACGACTTTTTGGTCGATTTTACACTTCGCTCTCAAGGTCTGAATGGAGTGATCAAAGGTGATAACCCCATCAGTCTAGACTGGGCTTTGAAAGGTATTCGGCACGACAAAAGTGTAGTGTACGAAAACCGATATACGGAAATCATGCGTAATTTCGAAGATGGAAAAATTGACTATTTGTCTTCCGGCAGCGATGACGAGGAAACAGATGAGGACGTAAAGTGGATCTCATTTAAACAACATTTCTTTACTTCGATTCTAGCTACGAAAAAGAACTTTAAGACTGCAGATTTAAGCTCGAAAAATTTGGTGGAGGGCGAAAGTAAAACTGTTGCCTTTACTAAGAACTTTAAGGCCTCGATTCCTTTGGCCCTAGAGGGTGGAGAACTTTCTGAAAGTTTGAATTGGTACTATGGTCCTACGGATGTCGAGGTGTTAAGTGCTTATGATGAATATGGACTCGAGGACACCATCTACTTCGGATGGGGTATTTTCGGCTGGATCAACCGATATGTGTTCACCCCGTTTTATTCGTTCTTAAGCGGGTTCCTACCGTATGGTATCGCCATTGTCATTATGACGATTTTGGTTCGTTTGGCCATGTCACCAGTCACCTATAAATCCTATTTGTCGCAGGCTAAAATGAAGGTGTTGAAACCCGAGATTACCGAATTGGGCGAGAAGTATAAGGACAATGCCATGAAGAAGCAGCAAGAGACCATGAAGCTTTATGGTAAGGCGGGGGTTAGTCCTATGAGCGGTTGTGTACCCGCACTTTTACAAATGCCTATTTTCTATGCGTTGTTCATGTTCTTCCCTACCTCCTTTGCCATTCGTCAGAAACCCTTTCTATGGGCAGAGGATCTTTCATCGTTTGATACTATTTTGGAATTACCGTTCTACATACCCTTATATGGTGATCATGTGAGTTTGTTCCCGATACTGGCCTCAATAGCTATTTTCTTTTATATGACGATGACTACTGGGCAAAATATGCCACAGCAGCCCGGAATGCCAAACATGAAATTCATTATGTATCTTATGCCATTTATGATGTTGTTCTTCTTTAACAACTATGCGAGTGGTTTAAGTTTGTACTACTTTGTGTCTAACTTGATTACTATAGGTATCATGTTGGTTATTAAGAAATTCATTTTGGATGATGATAAGATCCATGCACAAATCCAAGTAAATAAGCAGAAACCCAAAAAGGAGAATAAGTTTCAAAAGAAGATGCGGGAAATGATGGACCAGGCGGAAGAGCAGAAAAAAACAGGCAGAAGGTAATTTAACTTGAAATGAAATTACCGTATTGGTACTAAACTTTTTGGAAGCGATTTGCTAAATACATAAAAAAAAGCCCTGACTTTACGGTCGGGGCTTTTAGCAGTAATTAGGTTTAGTTTGGTAAGATTTGGGATTTCAAAGATGTAACCATTTCCGAGTTTTTAAAATTAAAAGTTGTCAAGAGACCAATTTTGTATGCTAACCATATCTATTTTGATGTGTGATTTTTTTGACCCTTCCAAACAGTATCAAATTTCGTAATTTTGCAGACAATGAAGGTGATGAAAAAGGTAGTTATAGGACTTTCTGGAGGTGTGGATTCCAGTGTAGCGGCATATCTCTTAAAAGAACAAGGGTATGACGTGATTGGTCTGTTTATGAAAAACTGGCATGATGATTCCGTTACCATATCCGAAGAATGCCCCTGGTTGGAAGATAGTAATGACGCCTTGATTGTTGCCGAAAAATTGGGTATTCCGTTTCAAATTGTTGATTTGAGCGTTGATTACAAAGAGCGGATTGTCGATTATATGTTCAGCGAATATGAAAAGGGACGAACTCCCAATCCAGATGTTCTTTGTAATCGAGAAATAAAATTCGATGTGTTTCTAAAAATTGCATTGCAATTGGGTGCAGAGTTTGTTGCTACTGGTCATTATTGTAGAAAAGGTACATTCAATTCCGAGGATGGAAATGAAACATATCGACTTTTATCTGGAGTCGACGGTAATAAGGATCAGTCTTATTTTTTATGTCAGCTTTCCCAGGAGCAATTATCAAAAACGCTCTTTCCAATAGGAGAACTTACTAAACCTGAGGTGCGAAGAATTGCTGCCGACAATGATTTGATCACTGCTGATAAGAAAGATTCGCAGGGACTCTGTTTTATTGGGAAAGTTCGCTTACCCGAGTTTCTTCAACAAAAGCTTAAGCCCAAAAAAGGAGTTATTGTTGAGGTGCCAGCAGACATATCCCAATACCAAAAATCAGTACCGAGTTTTGGGAATAAAAAAGAAGAATTAGCTTATTTCTCCGAAAAACCAACCTATAAAGTTAATGATGGTAGGATAGTAGGAAAACATCAGGGGGCACATTATTTTACAAAGGGCCAGCGAAAAGGATTGGATGTTGGTGGTACTAAAGAACCTTTGTTCGTTATTGAAACAGATGTTGATGAGAATGTCATTTACACAGGTCAAGGTAAATCACATCCCGGTTTATATCGAAGAACATTGTTTGTGACCAATGAAGAACTGCATTGGATACGTAGAGATTTGGCGTTAAACGTTGATCAGACCCTGGAAGTAATGGCTAGAATAAGGTATCGACAACCGTTGCAAAAAGCGACTCTGTTTAAAATTGATAATGGTCTGTATGTAGATTTTGAAGAACAGCAATCGGCAATTACCGAGGGGCAATTCGTAGCATGGTACATCGATGATGAATTGATCGGTTCTGGTGTGATTTCATAATTCAATACTAGTGCCTTTGTACTACCAAAGGAATAATTTAGGGGGTATACGTTTGGGGGGTGTCACCCTGAGCACTATCGAAGGGTCAGGAGTGAAAACAAGAATGTTGAGTTAAGTCCTTGACCTCATTTCGACTGCCTGCCCGTCTGGCAGGCGGGCGATAAATGTGACATTCTAACTATCGATAATTATAATTAATGCAAAATAGAATCACTCATCTTTTTGGAATTAAATATCCTATCATTCAGGCAGGTATGGTATGGGCCAGTGGATGGAGATTGGCCTCTGCCGTTTCAAATACTGGGGGACTGGGGTTGATCGGTGCTGGTTCAATGTATCCCGAAGTGCTTCAAGAGCATATTCAAAAATGCAAATTGGCGACTGAAAAACCTTTTGGGGTCAACATTCCCATGTTATATCCTGATATTGATAAAATCATTGATATCATTATTGAATTGGGCGTGAAAATAGTATTCACATCTGCCGGAAATCCGAAAACCTGGACGACGCATTTAAAACAAAACGGAATTACTGTTGTGCATGTGGTGAGCAGTCTGAAATTTGCTCTTAAAGCTCAGGAAGCTGGAGTTGATGCAATCGTAGCAGAGGGTTTTGAAGCTGGAGGACATAACGGGCGTGATGAAACCACAACTTTGACCTTGATTCCAACTGTAAAGGAAAAGATTGATATTCCAATAATCGCGGCTGGGGGCATAGCCACAGGGCAAGCCATGTTGGCCACCATGATTCTAGGGGCAGATGGAGTTCAAATTGGTAGTAGGTTTGTAGCAAGTAATGAAGCGTCGTCCCACGAACGGTTCAAACAACAAGTGGTTAAAGCTAGTGAAGGAGATACACATTTGACTTTAAAGGAATTGGCACCTGTTCGATTGCTAAAAAACAAGTTTTACAATGATGTACAAAATGCCTATGCACAGGGAGCTACAGTAGAACGGTTGAAAGAACTGTTGGGTCGAGCACGGGCCAAACGGGGTATGTTCGAAGGCGATTTGGAAGAAGGTGAATTGGAAATTGGACAAGTGTCTGCCTTGATTCATGAGATTAAACCGGCTTCGGAAATTGTATTGGATATAATGAAGGAGTTTGGAGAGGCCATAGATGGCGTTGAAAAATTTAATTAGAAAATTAATGTACATCTGCCCCAAGAAGATTTCCTTGGGGCAAGTTTATTTTTAGTCATTAATTTTCAATGTTTTCCTTGACTTTCCCTGTTTCAGTTGCAGTTTAATATTTTTTTGCTACAACCAGGTTTCGAAACTTAAGGTATGTCAAAGGGTTGATGGGAAAGAATAAGCCTATCGGCATTCTCAAGACGGGGTAATACTATTTGACCCTTTCGTTGAAAACGTTGCATTCTACGCAGTATCCTGTCTAACATTCTTACCGCTTTATGAATATAGGACCCTTTGTTCAACATTACACATTCGGCTTGTTGGGCCAGGGCGGCATCCGTAATCTCTGCCCGGGAAGGCGTCCCTTTTTTTGCTAAATTTTCCAAGACTTGGGTCGCCCAAACATTAGGAACATGTGCGGCTGTGCAGATACGCATTATCTCTTGTTGTATGGATGCAAAGTTTTTCCATCCTGTTTCAATGGCCAGGTCACCCCTGGCCGTCATTACTCCTATGGGATAGGAACGCATGGCTGTCAATACAATAGATGGTAAATTGGAAAAACCTTTCTGAGTTTCAATTTTAAGGATGATTCCTATCTCGGCCTTCAAATTTTCTAATATTTCCAACAATTCCAATACATCTTCTTTGGTGTTGACAAACGAGAAATTAACAGCATTGGCATGTTGGGCCACGAACGAAATGTCTTCTTTATCTTTTTTAGTCAAACCGCTCACCTGAAGTTCACTATCCGGTAGGTTAATTCCTTTATCTGCCTTTAATTTACTTCCTCGATCCTTGGCGTGCGTAATTTTCACCTTTATTTCATCGCTGGTCACTTCTTGAATTATCCCCTCTATTTTTCCGTCATCAAAATAAATGGGCTCACCTATTTTCACGTCATTGAATATCTGAGGCAAGGTACAGGATATATGTGCCGGTTTCAGCAGTTCTCCATTTT
>JAGLKG010000432.1 GCA_023141835.1 Maribacter sp.
TTTGAGTGATTTTGCAAGAATGCGTGCATCAAATACATCCTCGGCATTTTCTACACAAATTTTGGCATGTTGTTCTATACTTTGTTCCAGAACAATTTTGGATTTTAAACCTTGAGCGAATATTTTTTTATACTCTTCCTTTACATCATATTCAATAGTGTCGGATTTAGAAAACTTAGCCCTAAGGTCTGAAGGCATTTCATATACAAATTCGCGTTCAATCTCTTCATCGTTTTTGATGTTCTCCAAGTAGAAATCTGGAAAATGAAATATCTCTTGCCAATCGATAGGTGCATTCCATAAGCCAAACCGAGCCACATTATTTCCTAAGTCCACAACGTTGAATTCCTCCTTGTTGGGTAAAATCCTGGAACCTCGACCTATCATTTGAAAATAGAGGGTCAACGAACGGGTTGCCCTATTAAGCATCACAGTCTCAACGGTTGGTTCATCAAAACCAGTGGTCAAAATACTTACCGAAGTCAAAATCGCATCGGGCGTCTCCGAGAACCATTTCAAAATTTCCTTTCGCTCAGCAGCGCTATTTTTATTGTCTAAATGACGTATGTTATATCCAGCTCTTTTGAAGGTGTCATGTACATAAATTGAGGTATTGATCCCATTGTTGAAAATCAGGGTCTTTGTACCCTTCGCAATTTCTGTATACGCATTCAACAGCTTGCCCAACATACTTTGATTGCCATACAGTTCATCAGAAGATTTAACGGTATAATCCCCGCTTATGCCTAATTTAAGACTCTGAAGGCCAACATCATAATTGAACATGTTCGCTTTTGACAAAAACTTCTTGCCAATGAGCGAAGCGATAGACTCCCCAACAATCAACTTTTGATAATTGTCTTTCATGGGAAGCTTAATGTTTGAACTCAGTGGTGTGGCGGTTACACCAAGAATAACGGAGTTTTCAAAGTATTTGAACAGTTTTCGAAACGAATTGTAATGGGCTTCATCTATGATTACTAATCCAATATTGTTTATTTCAACCTTTTCTTCCTGTAGCCTATTATTCAGGGTTTCAACCATCGCCACAAAGCACATGTACTCATCTTGATCCTTAAGTTCCTTGACTTCACTATTTATTATCTTGTTTTTAAGGCCAAACCCACTGAGCATTTTCGAAGTTTGTTGGCTGAGTTCTATTCTATGGGTCAATACAACTACCTTCTTCTGTGTTTGGGAAATATACCGCTTGGCAATCTCTGAAAAAACGACGGTTTTGCCCCCTCCAGTCGGTAACTGGTACAAGAGGTTTGCATTATCCGGTGATTCCTCCAAATACTTGAAAATGGTATTCAAATCTTCGAGCTGATAATCGTATAGGGTTTTTTCGGAAGTAGTACTGTATAATTTCAAGTAGGTTATGTGTTTTATGCTTTTAACTCCTTTTTTACCATGAGCTTCTTTAAAGCCCAATTTTGCAAAATTAACAGAAATAAAAACCTACACGAAATTAAAACGAGAAAATTATTAAAAAATCAATATCCCTTCAATCTTGAAACAAGGTTTAGCAGTTCTTTACCAGCAATAAGTCTTTGGTAGTTCTCTAAAATTTGGGGGACAATTGAATCTGGATCCGAGACACTGGCACAATGTGGTGTCATATGGATCTTTGGGTGGTCCCAAAACGGATGATCCTTAGGCAATGGTTCCTGATGGTAAACATCTAAACTAGCACCTGATAAATGTCCTTTTTCAATCATCATCAATAGGTCATTATCAACAATGTGCCCACCCCTTGCAACATTCACAATGAACGCGCCTTTCCGTAACTGCTCAAAAAGATCCTTGTCTAAAATACCTACTGTCTCTTTTGTTAAGGGAAGTAAACATACCAAAATCTGTGTTGAAGACAGAAACTGGAATTGTTCGTCAACTCCCGCATACGTTTTAAGGTTCGCTATATTTTTTTTGGAATTGGACCAGCCTTGTGCCTTAAAACCATAGCTGACAAGATCCTTTGCCAATACCTTTCCCAAAGCTCCTAAGCCCATAATCCCAACGGTAAGATCCTCGATTCGATGGTACCCCTCAGGTTTCCAAACCCTATTGTATTGGTCTTGTTTGTACTGATTCAAATTTTTTAAATGACACAAAATCACAGCCAACACATGCTCTGACATATCTTTGGCCAAATATTCGTCCACTACTCTGGTTATGGGAATATTTTCGGGGAGGTCCTTATCCTTGAACAAAAAATCCACACCTGCCCCAGTTGATGCGATACACCGAAGATTTGGATAGTCTTTAAAAATACCTTGTGGGGGTTTCCAAACCAGGGCCATTTGTATGTTTTTTTTTTGATGTTTCTCTAAATGCCCATATACTGGAAATTCGGGAGCCCTTTTTCTAAAAGCCTCTTTCCAAATTTTTGCCTTACCATCCTGTCTTATGATAACTATTCCCATATCAGTCCAATATATCCAAAGCTCTTGAAAACCCTTCGGCATATAACCAACTCCCGTTTTGGGTAACCTCATATGTCTTAACAATCCGATCCTTGAAATTGGGCAATAATGCGTTTAAAGAGACGAACTGGACCATTTCATTAAAGGAGTTCAACATGCTCTTGAAAAATGCATCGGGTACATTCCTCTCCATTGAAAATGCCTGGGCAACTTCAAGATTGTAGAGCATAACATCTGCAATAAGGTGGGGTTCAACGCCCAATTTGATAAAATGCTTTATATATTTCTGGGCAACCGATCTTCTGGCCTTGGGTCTTTTTCTTTTGAGCGGAAAGTATTCATTCGAGATCCTTGACTTTGCTTCTTGTACCATTTTATCCTCTTTGGGATTAAAAATAAAATCATAATATTCCTTTACCACGGGAAATCTATGGTAGAGATCCATCAATTGAGCCTCCAATTCCTTCTTTTTCAATTCCGTCAAATATTTCTTTAGGGCCCTCTTACTCATTTTTTCCAATTTGCATTCAAAAATACACTTTGCCAGAGGAAAAATTTAA
>JAGLKG010000433.1 GCA_023141835.1 Maribacter sp.
ATGGGCAAGGGGCTAGTGAGGAAATTGTAGGAGCGGCCATAAAGGATCTTCCACGGGATAGCATCCAAATTCTAACCAAATTTGGTCTTAGATGGGATATAGACAAAGGAGATTTCCATTTTAGCAGTAGGGATAACCAAGGCAAACCCATTGACATCTACAAATATGCCAGCAAGGAAAGTATTGTAAAGGAAGTAGAGGATTCCCTTAAAAGATTACAAACGGATTATATTGATCTATATCAAATCCACTGGCCCAATACCTCAACACCCATTCAAGAAACCTTTGAGGCTGTAGCACAATTGATCCAAGAAGGTAAAGTTAGATATGCCGGGGTTTGCAACTATAGCATTGAACAAATGGTGGAAGCTGAAAAATTTGTGGATTTGGCTTCCAATCAGCTGCCCTTTAGCATGGTTAATAAAGGAATTGAAGATAGAATCGTTCCGTACTGTATTCAAAATAATAAATCAATATTGGCTTATAGTCCTTTGGAAAGGGGTCTTCTCACAGGAAAAATACAGCTAGGACAAGTATTTGACAAAGGAGACCACAGGGCAAATAACCCTTCCTTTACAGACCAAAATATAGCCAAAACCAATTCTTTTCTTGAAAAAATAAAGCCTTTGGCCAAAGCTAAAGAAGCTACTCTAGCACAGTTGGTTCTAAAATGGACGTTGGAACGCCCAGGGATTACCATTGCTCTGGCCGGTGCCAGAAATGAAGAACAATCCGTTCAAAATGCTGGGGCCGTTACATTTAATTTGAATCAAGATGAGATTGATTTCATTAATCTAGAACTTGAAAAAATTACTCCATTTTGATAGGGAATAGACATCACTTCAACAACATCCAAACCTAATAAATAAAAGTCATGAATAAAATTGCCTTGGTAACCGGAGGAAGTCGCGGTTTGGGAAAAGATATGGCCATTTCCCTTTCTAAAAAAAACATTGATGTCATTCTAACCTATCACAAACAGAAGTCAGAGGCGGAAAAGGTAGTTTCCAAAATTAATTCAAATGGGCAAAAGGCCTTCGCTCTACAATTTGATGTATCCCAAGTGAAATCCTTCGATGCTTTTCTTTTCCAGGTTACATCTATTCTCAAAGAGGTTTGGAATACCGACAAGCTCGACTTTCTTATAAACAACGCAGGAATTGGGGCTACTATTTCCATGGCCGAAATGACAGAAGCTGTTTTTGACAATTTCACCAATATTCATTTTAAAGGAGTTTATTTTTTGACTCAAAAAAGCCTGCCGATAATTAATGATAATGGAAGTATCGTTTTTGTTTCCTCTGGAGCAACAAGATTTTACGTTCCCGGCTATTCTGCCTATGCTTCCTTAAAAGGAGCTATAGAAATTTTTAGCAGATATGTGGCCAAAGAATATGGAACACGTGGCATACGATCCAATGTGATTGCCCCAGGCGCCATTGAAACTGACTTCAACGATGCGAAAATCAGAAAAAATCCTGCTCTAAAAAAATACACAGAAAGTCAAACCGCATTGGGCAGGGTGGGTAATGCTGACGATATTGGAAGTGTTGTTGCCTTTCTATGTACCGATGAGGCCAAGTGGATCAATGGACAAAGAATTGAAGTAACTGGCGGCATGTTCTTATAGTAAGAAACATTTAATTTGTTAAAAATCAAAAGTAAATTACTCATGTATTGGCCATTGTCAATACAAATGTCCAACGGGTCATCCTTATGTACTACAATGTAAAAGTCATAACATCATCCAAGCAACTCCAAGCTTTCAATCCACAAAAGCCTTCGCTTCCTGCCTAGAAGCACCTAAACCATCAATACCCAATTCAACTACATCACCAGCCTTTAAATAACGTGGTGGATTGAATCCCAATCCTACTCCGAACGGAGTACCGGTAGAAATAATATCCCCAGGCAACAAAGTCATGAATTGACTTATATAGCTAATAGATTCCGGAATATTAAAAACAAAATCGGAAGTGTTACTATTCTGAAGCATTTCCCCGTTGACTTTCAACCAAAGGTTCAGACTATGCGGATCCGCAATCTCGTCAGTTGTGGCAATAAAAGGACCCAGTGGGGCAAACGTATCACAACTTTTGCCTTTTACCCATTGCCCTTCTCTTTCCAATTGAAATGCCCGTTCACTATAATCGTTGTGCAACACATAACCTGCTACATGGTCCATTGCATTCTCCTGAGATACATAGGAGGCTTTTTTTCCAATTACTACGGCCAGTTCAACTTCCCAATCGGTTTTCGCACTTCCTTTGGGGATAACAACATCATCATTTGGCCCCACAATGGCCGAAGTCGCCTTAAAGAACAAAACGGGTTCTTTCGGAATTGCCATGCCGCTTTCCTCAGCATGTTTGGCATAATTCAGTCCTATGCATATAATTTTTGATGGTCTACGTAACGGTGCTCCCAAACGAACATCATCCGTTATAACCGGGCAAGAACCTTCATTCGAAGCCAACCACTCCTTTAAATCCTCAATGCCAGTACCGCCAAAGAAATCTTCATCATAATCCCCGCCAAAACCAGAAACATCAAGTCTGGTTCCATTATCCAATTGCACTCCTGGCCTTTCATTGCCTTCTACTCCAAATCGTATTAATTTCATATCTTACTATTTATATTTTTTTATACGTTAGATGCAATAAACTATTGACCATTTTCGATTGATATCATCCTAATTGCCATAGTTCATTTCACATTCTATTTTTTTAGCGACTTAATTACTATTTAATTTCATGAATCCACCATCTATGGGAAAGTCCGTTCCTGTGATAAAAGAGGCTTCATCAGAGCATAGGTATAAGGCCAAATTAGCTACTTCCTCGGGCTTACCCATTCTACCAATAGGTTGGCTAGCGGATAGTTTTTTAAACATCTCATCTTCCCTACCCGGATAATTGTTTTTTATGAATCCGTCTACAAAAGGCGTGTGTATCCTTGCCGGGGAAATACTATTGCATCGAATTCCATAGTCCAAGTAATCCTTGGCCACAGAGTACATCATGGTAAGAGCTGCGCCTTTAGACATTGAATATGCAAAACGATCGTTGATCCCTACTGAAGAAGCGATGGAAGCCATATTTAATATTACACCTTTCTTATTTTCCTTCATATGTGAAATAACAGCGTATATGCAATTATAAACCCCTTTGATATTTACATTATAGATTTTGTCCATATCAGCCTCAGTCGTATTCTCAACATTTCCGATATGAGCTATTCCGGCATTATTAACAAGTATATCTATCGAATGTTCTTTTGCAATTGAATCAATTATCTCTTTAACATCTGATTGTTGTACAATATCGCATTTATAAGCTACAGCGACTCCTCCGTTACTTTTAATTTCTTCGGCTGTTTCTTGGGCATTGTCCAAATTAAGCTCTAAAATATGTACGGTTGCACCTTGCTCCGCAAGAGTATTTGAGATGGCCCTGCCAATACCACTCCCCCCCCCAGTAATTATCGCTGCCTTTCCTTGAAGATTAAATTTCATTTTGTGTGTTTGGTTTAAATTTAAAAAATCGGTCCTACCTACTTTATTCTGTTTTTATGTCCTTTTGAATTGTGTCCGTATCTACAAAAAAAGCATTAACACCTTCTTTTATCCCATTATTTATCAATAGATTGGGCTTAATCTTCTTCAATTCATCCAAGGAGCCTTGGGTAATTCCAGTTTTCCAAAGGTAAAGACTTTTAAGATTCTGAAGGCCTTTAAATACCGAAATACTTTTATCACCAATGTTGGTTTCGTATATTTTTAATATGCTCAGTTTAGTCAATTCTTTTAATTTATCCACATCATCATCCGTTACAGGGGTACGGTCAATTTCCAACCATTCCAGATTTACACAAGAAGAGATCATTTCCATTTCTTTGGAACCTATTGGCATTGCACTTAGGTCTAATTCAACGATATTGTTCGCTATTCTATGTAAATCTGTAATGGATTTAGGGTCATGCTCAGGAGAAAGAAAAATATTGATTTTCAATGCATCGGAATGGCTTGCAATTCTCTTTATGGATAAATAATCCGATGACAAGTTCATGATTGTGCTATCGGCCACTTTGGGAAGCACTGTCCATTTATCCATGGGGTCCGGTTCCATTAACTCTTTCACTAAGGCCACCAGGGGCTCTCCCATTTCCAAAGCATCGAGCCTAAGGGTATCGGAGGCTCCTAGTGCAATCCACCGTTCCAAAATCTGTATTTCGGTTTGGTCCAAAGGCCTCTTGCCTTCTGGTGGCATATGCTCTTCGTCTTCAGTAGATAGATGTAAGCGCATAATCATCTCGCTCTCATTCGGATTACCAGGAATAAGGATGTTTCCAGACTCGCCTCCTTTTAAGATTTCTTTCAAATTGGTCATCAACAATTCTCCCTTTTGTTTATTGGGATTGTGACAGGAAATACAATTGTTCTCCAATATACGATTAACAATATGCCTATATATTAGTGGGTTCTCAGGTATTTTTTCCTGTTTCTTACTTGAAGGTAGTGCCAAGAAGTCTTCTCCGTGTGTTACCATTCCCCCATAATGACCTGTAAAACCGATTAATACTATCAACAGTACCTGTAGCCCTTTCGTATACATCTCCTGTCCCAACGTAATCTTATCCAGCCAAAACCATAAAGCTGAAAGTAAAGCTACACCAGCTCCTAACCATTGGTGCCACAAAAGTAAATCTCCCTTAGCCGAAACATCGGCCCCTAAAAAAAATCCTGAAATTGCCGTTATTAAAGCTGTAATACAAGCAAGTGTCAATAAGGGATAAGGAACATTTTTATTTGTCAGACTTATTAAAATAGCGCCCAAGAGCAAAACTATTGGAAAGTGCAATAGCACTGGATGCCAACGTCCCAACCATGCAACCAAGACAGGAAGTTCCAAGAAAGAATCAAATATCAGGCAAAATACAAGGAATACAGATAGGCCAAAAATAGCATAATCGACCCAATGGCTTTTTGTTTTTAAGGTCATAAACTATGCTAATAAATCTTTAATGACATTACCAGCAACATCTGTAAGTCGAAAACGGCGACCTTGATATTTATAGGTCAACTGCTCATGATCCAGACCGAGCGTATGCATTAATGTGGCATGAAAATCATTAATATGGACCGGATTTTCAACAATATTATAACCAAATTCATCAGTTTTACCATAATTCAACCCTGGTTTAATACCTCCACCGGCCATCCAGATGCTAAATGCCCTAGGATGATGGTCCCGCCCATAATTGGCAGGATCAAACTTACCTTGACAATAATTACTTCTTCCGAATTCACCGCCCCAAATAACCAAAGTATCTTCCAACATACCTCGCTGTTTCAAATCTAAAACAAGGGCTGCCGAAGCTTGATCGACGTCTTTGGCCTGACCGGCCATTTCATTATGAAGATTGCCATGTTGATCCCACCCTTGGTGGTATAATTGAATAAACCGAACACCATTTTCCGCTAATCTTCTTGCCTGCAAGGCATTTGCAGCATAGGTGCCAGGCACTTGGCAGTCCTCTCCATATAGTTTTACAATGGATTCAGGTTCTTTGGAAACATCCATCACATCTGGGACAGACATCTGCATACGATAGGCCATTTCATATTGCGCTATCCGGGATTCTATCTCATCATCGCCGGTTTCGACATGGTGTAATTTGTTAAGCGACGACACATGATCCAACAGATGTCGCTTATCTGAACGTGAAATGCCGTCGGGATCGTTTAGATATAGTACAGGATCCTTTCCTGAACGCAACAAAACACCTTGATGTTTTGAATCTAAAAAGCCGCTGGACCATAATTTGGAATATAGTCCTTGACTATTTCCTTTACCCCTAGATGTCAACACAACAAAGGATGGTAAGTTTTTATTCTCACTGCCCAAACCATAACTCATCCATGAACCCATACTCGGTCGCCCTGAAATCTGGCTTCCGGTTTGAAAAAAAGTAATAGCCGGATCATGATTGATGGCCTCTGTATGCATACTACGAACAATACATATATCATCCGCTATTTTGGCAATATGTGGAAAAAAATCACTCACCCAGGCCCCACTATTCCCATGCTGATTGAATTTTACCGTAGGTGGCATGAGGGGAAATTTATCCTGACCAGATGTCATACCTGTTAATCGTTGCCCATTTCTAACAGATTCGGGCAAATCCTCTCCCATTCGTTTGCGCAATGTAGGTTTATGGTCAAAAGTCTCCAATTGCGAAGGTGCGCCAGCTTGAAACAAATAAATGACCCTCTTGGCCTTTGGGGCAAAATGTGGAATTCCCAATGGCATATCTGTCAATTCCTTAACTCCTCCTCCTTTAAAGAGGTCAGGTATCAAAAGTGACCCCAGAGCCAACGATCCTATACCCACACTCAATTGGGAGAAAAAATGTCTTCGATTGACTTTTAATGGATTTTCAGCATTTGTTTTGTCTTTCTCCATAGTCCTTATTCTTTAGTGATGGTTTCATCCAAATTATAAATAACCTGCACCGTTAACATTAGGGCTGCAGTTTTATCCAATTCGGTCTTCAATTGCTCATATTCACCAACAGAAACCAGTTTTTGGGCATTTTCAGGTTCGTTCTTAAACTTATTTATGGCATCTTTATAGTAGCCATCCAACAGCTTCAATTCTTTTTCTCCGGGCTCTCGAACTAATATCTGCTGAAATATTGAACGTACAATCTCTGAATCTTCATTATGGGAAGCAAGTGCCCGCTGTGCCAAGACTCTTGCTGCCTCCAAAACTTGTACATCATTTTGCAATGCTAAAGCTTGTAAGGGGGTATTTGTTTTTTGCCTCCGAACTTCACAGAAATCTCGAGTAGGCGCATCAAAAATCGACATACTTGCAGGGGGCAATGTTCGCTTCCACAAGGTGTATAATGACCTACGATATAGCTTATCCCCTTCATCCCTGACATAGCTGGTCAAAACACCTCTGTTTCCGCCAGCATTTGTTTCTTCCCAAAGCCCTGATGGCTGGTAGGGCTTAACACTTGGCCCTCCTATTTTCTCATTCAATAATCCGCTGCTGGCCAACATATAGTCCCTGATCATCTCTCCGCTCATTCTAAATCGTTGGGCCCTTGCCAGAAATTTGTTCTCGGGATCTGCAATCTTTAATTCTGGAGTAAGCTCTGAACTTTGTTGATAAGTGGCAGAAAGCATGATTTTTTTTAATAGATATTTAATATCCCAATCATGTTCCATAAAATCAGTGGCTAACCAATCCAGAAGCTCAGGATGTGAGGGCAGGCTCCCTTGAACTCCAAAATCTTCGGCAGTTTCCACCAAACCCTTTCCGAATACCATTGCCCAAATTCGGTTTACAAACACCCTAGCCGTTAAAGGATTATTTTTATCCGTGACCCATTTGGCCAATCCCAATCTGTTTTTAGGTAAATTTTGGTCAAAAGGATAAATGGCCATTGGCGCATTGGGTAGCACTGTATCTGTAGGCATATCATAATTTCCACGGTTCAATATAAAGGTATCCCGTGGTGCAGAATCATTCATGACCATAACATTTATACTTCCCCCCTTTTCCTTATTGATAAAAGACAAAACCCCTTCGGTTTCCTCATCGGTTATAGACATGAAAGGAGGGTCCGCAAAGAATTTTTGCTTAGCAGCTTGAACGGCATCCATTTGCAACCCTTTCTCATCAACTTGATTAAAGAATGAAAAAAGTCCGTAATACTCTTCCTGCGAAATATCATCATATTTATGATTATGACACCGTGCACATTCCAAAGTTAGACCAAGAAT
>JAGLKG010000434.1 GCA_023141835.1 Maribacter sp.
TGCTATTTTTTTAGCTACTTTTCATGGTGTATTTGAGCACTCTTTATTTGAGCAATCAATGTCGCGCAGTATACAAACAGATATTCTAAAAACAAGTCCTTTTTCACATTATTTTTGTTGTTTTATTACAAATAATTTAATAACACGTCGTTGCGAGCGCAGCATGGCAATCTCACGAGATATATCTTTTTTCTAAAGATTGCCGCGCCATAAAAAACATGACTCGCAATGACGTAACCGTTTGAATTCAATGCAAACAAACTAAACGATTAATTTTCTTTTAACCACTTCGCAGCAGACTTGGCAAAATAGGTCAAAATGCCATCGGCACCGGCACGTTTAAACGCCAGTAATGACTCCAGAACAACCGCTTTTTCATCTAACCAGTCATTCTGCGCTGCCGCTTTTAACATGGCATATTCCCCTGAAACTTGGTAAACGGCGATGGGCACCTCCACCTCATTTCTGATTTCGCGAACAATATCCAAATAGCATAATCCTGGTTTTACCATGACAATATCTGCACCTTCATCCACATCCATTTGAGTTTCCTTGATAGCCTCGAACCTATTGGCAAAATCCATTTGATAGGTTTTTTTGTCTTTGGGTACATTTTTAATATCGACGGGGGCCGAATCCAAAGCATCACGAAAAGGACCATAAAAAGCACTGGCATACTTGGCACTATAGCTCATAATGCCAGTATTCGGATATCCTTCTTCTTCGAGTGCTTCACGAATGGTAAGAATCCGACCATCCATCATATCACTCGGGGCAACAAAATCTGCGCCGGCCAGGGCATGGGAAACGCTCATTTCGGCCAGGACTTCTGTGGTCTCGTCGTTCAAGATTTGTCCATCGCCAACAATACCATCGTGCCCATAAGATGAGTAGGGGTCCAAAGCAACATCGGTCATGACGAGCATTTCCGGACAGGCATTTTTAACCGTTTTTATGGCTTGTTGCATAAGTCCGTCTGGGTTTAAAGCCTCTGTTCCTTTGTTGTCCTTCAGATTTTCAGGAACTTTAACGAACAATAATACGGAACACAGTCCCATGCTCCATAGCTCTTTCACCTCTTTTTCAAGAATATCCAAGCTTAAACGATAGTAATTGGGCATGGAGGCAATTTCCTCCTTAATATTTTTCCCTTCAACCACAAAAAGGGGCACTAAAAAATCGTCTGGGGTTAGTATGGTCTCTCTGACCAAACGTCTAATGGCTTCTGAGGAACGTAGTCTTCTGTTTCTTATTAATGGGTACATTTTGGTGGTATTTAAGTTCAGTTATATTTCAATTTCGCCTATCAAATAGGATACGGCTTTGCCAGATATTTTGATTCGCTCGCCTAGGTCTTCACAATTAAGTTCTCCCCCCCTTTGGGATAATTGTTTGGCGAAAAGTTTGTCCTTGCCTAGCTCTTTGGACCAATAAGGGGTCAATGTGGTATGGGCCGAACCCGTAACCGGATCTTCTGGTATCCCAGATTGGGGGGCAAAAAAGCGGGATACAAAATCAACGTCGTTGCCTTTGGCAGAAACAATAACTCCTCTTGCCTCAATTTTATCCAATTCAAAAAAGTCTGGTTTAATATTCTCAATTTCTTTTTGGTTTTCACAGATGAGTAAATAATCGGTTTTGCCCTTGAACGTATGCTTGGGTGTAATCCCCAGGGCCTTATTTAGAGCCGAAATAGAATCTACTTCGATCAATACATCCACCGGAAAGTCCATAACCAAATAACCGTCATCACCCTTTTCAACAATCAATGCTCCACTTCTTGAGGAATAAAAGTTAATCGTATCTGCATCTTGAATATAATGATTGAACAGCACAAAGGCCGAAGCCAAAGTGGCATGCCCACAAAGATCAACCTCAACTTCTGGAGTAAACCATCGAATGTCATACCGATTGTTATTTTTAACGACAAAGGCGGTTTCAGCCAAGTTGTTTTCGGCGGCTATTTGCTGCATTAACGACACATCTAACCAGAAATCTAAAACGCATACAGCAGCTGGATTTCCCGAGAAAACGGTATCGGTAAAGGCATCAATTTGGTAAATCTTTAGTTTCACGTTTAAATAGTTGTAACTATCGGATATTTAATCATTTTCTTTTGTCGCGTTATTTTGCATTGGTCGATCAAATCATTCTACGAAGGTTTCATAGCCATAAAGATAGTGAGACCTGTCAGGTTTTCAAAACCTAACAGGTATGGTCTGAATTTTATATTAAACCCACGATTTGGATTTTTAAGCACTTGTATCAATTGTTCCTCCTTACTGCTCTGTTTAGGAAGGTAATCGTATAACCCAATTCTGTCAAACTTGAGTATTTGTAGGCTAATCAGTATCTTCTTTGCAATGAATGATTCGTTCCAATTCTTCCCCTAATCCATACTCGTCCCATAAGTGAATATCATTTTTGATTGCTAAGGCATTTTCCCCAGCGTCAATGTATTTTTTAATGGATGCTATTAAAGGTTCATCCAAGGAATCAATTTTTAAAATTGAACTGCCTCCGGGAATACTAAAATCATTTTCATAATCGTAGCAGAAGACGAGAACTTTATCCTCTTTTTTTAGCTCCAAACCATTAAAACAATCTGAAACAAAGAATTGTTGATTGGAATATCTATTGAGCCCCATATCTTTTATTTTGAATGCCTGATTTATATGTATAAAGCCTTTTTGAGAGTTGTACAAAGGTCCTGCTTCTTCCGTTGGGGCTAGAATATCAGTTATGGTACCGCTAAAAACAAAAGAAAGCTTATTGCCACATTCCCCGGTAAACGGACCTGATTCTGACCACCAATAGGTATAACCGACTGCCAAGGTGTCCTGGGTAAATTCAATATCCAAATCGCTCGCTGCTGTTTTTGCCTTTTTACAAGACATCAGTTCGAAGAGGACAATGATTGAGATGATAATAATGTGATTCTTATTTGACATGATTTATCTTAAACCCAATCTTTTGGGGATTTTAGAATATGGATCAATCGTTCTTCCTCACTGCCCTTTTCGGGATGATAATCATAATGCCATTGTACGTGTGGCGGTAGACTCATTAGGATACTTTCTATACGCCCATTGGTCCGTAGTCCGAACAAAGTGCCTTTGTCATGTACCAAATTAAATTCGACGTACCGTCCCCGTCTAATTTCTTGCCATTCCCTATGTTCTTGGGAGTAATCGAGGTCTTTCCTTTTTAGAACGATTGGTATATAAGCATCTAAAAAGCTATCGCCAACTTCGGTAACGAAATTATACCAATCCTGCATGGTCATATCTTGAGTTGCCTTGCAATAGTCAAAAAAGAGCCCGCCGATACCCCTGGCCTCATTCCGATGGGAATTCCAGAAATAATCGTCGCACTTCTTTTTGTAATTGGGATAAAATTCAGGGTCATGCTGGTCGCAGGCTTTTTTGCAAGTGTTATGGAAATGAGCTGCATCCTTATCAAACAAATAATAAGGTGTTAAATCCTGTCCGCCACCAAACCACTGGTCAACGATATTCCCTGATTTATCATACATCTCAAAATACCGCCAATTGGCATGCACTGTAGGCACCATTGGACTCTTGGGGTGGAGTACAAGGCTTAATCCGCAAGCAAAAAAGTCGGCATCCGCAACTCCAAAATAGTTTTGCATACTTTCTGGAAGTGCTCCATGTACAGCGGATATGTTTACGCCCCCTTTTTCAAAGACGTTTCCTTTTTCAATCACCCTTGTACGGCCACCACCCCCTTCGGGGCGTTCCCAGAGGTCTTGACGAAATTTGGCCTTTCCATCAACCTCCTCAAGTCTAGATGTGATGGTATCCTGTAGTTTTTGAATGTAAGAATAGAATCGATCTTTGATTTGATTATCAAAGGGTACAGGGTTTTCTCCGGGAAGACCTGTCTGGTTTTGAAAACCTGACAGGTCTACGTCTTGTGATTTGTTTTCGGAACCAATGTTCGATTTGTGAACGTAATCCATATTTTTAAAATCTTCGAAAAGTGATAAAACTTCTTCTTTTTCTATTTGCACTTGGTTTAATTCAATTCCTGTTTGAAAATAGGAATACGAAGAAAACTGAAAAGTACTAAAATCGTTGGTTATTCCATCATTTTCTGGATTTGTATGAATGTAAACAATCAGGTTTTTTAGATACGTTTCATCTTTGATCTGCTTCCTTTTGAAAGGCCGTTCAAACAGTCCACCTGTCCTACCCTCTTGCTTGTTAAAGGCTTTGGTATAAGCATTGAAAAGATTGGAAAATGCATGGGTGGTTGACTTTTCATTGGAAATAACCCTTATCACCATATGATAATGATTGTCCATAAGACAATAGGCCAAAATAGCAGCTTTAGGGGATAAGTATTTATCCGCAAGTTTTAAAAAATACCGTTTGTTTTCATCATTTTTGAAAATGTGATTACTATTTATACCTCTATTATAAATATGGTAATACCGATCTTTTTCTAATATTGCTTGTGCCATCTTTTTGTTTGAACTAGACCTGTCAGGTTTTGAAAACCTGACAGGTCTATAGCCGTTTCGATAATTCATAGAGTTCCATATCCAAAGCCGCTTCATTCGGTGGAGTATGTTCGGCTTTCAGTATGCGTTTCCAAATATAGCCACATTTTTTAGCGACTGTGGTACTCCTTAGATTCGTGTGATGTGTAATAATTTGTAAAGTTTTGAGTCCTAAAGTGTCAAATGCATACTTCGAGAGTGCTTTGACCGATTGGGTCGTCCAACCCATTCCCTCAAATTGATAACCGATGCAATATGCAATTTCCCCTTGCTTTTTGTCCCAATCAAGATCCTTGATGTAGATAAGGCCAATAATTGTTCTATTTTGTTTTTCCTTTAGTTTGAACAAAAACTCCTCCTTTAT
>JAGLKG010000435.1 GCA_023141835.1 Maribacter sp.
AATGTTTTTTTGGCACAAAGAGACAACTATACTTTAATCAGCGATGACTTAATTTATAGTTCTGGACTTCATCTAGACTCTGGCTTGATTAGCAGCGAATTGTATTTGGAGAAGAGGCTTCCCAAGGAGAGGAGAGACGAAATTTTTCAATTCCTTTTGCAAAAAAGATATATTGGTTTAACCATTTCTCCCGAGAATCTTTATCGGAGTTACATAAACCAAAATAAGGCTGGGTTACCCCATGTGTACGAGTATGCTTTACTTAATTTATCTTTAAGGGAAAATTGGATTTCCTCAAATATAAATGTAATTGTAGCTTTTCTGCGAAAAGTGGCTTTAAATCCTGCAATAAGCAAGGAAAAATACGGGTTTGATGCAACCAATCTATTTGCAACGACAATACCAAATTTCACAAGCCCTTCTTTGGCATTAATTCTCAAAAGAGAAATTGAAAAAGAATTTAAATATTTGGGAGACTATTTGGAAATTACTCTGGCCGCTTTGTTGGATGCGTTGAGATATACAAGGAGTTGAATAATAAAAATTGTGATAAAATTGGAAATAATAGATAAACTACTTCCTATTTTGGGAGTCCTAATTGGATGGGCCAGTTCCGAGTTCTCAAAATTCTGCAAAAATGGATGAACTCGGATATGGAATAGCACTTAAGGGCTCTGAAGTGGCAGCACTTAATGAACGAATTGAAGAACAAAAAAATGTAAAAATAGTAAAGTTCACAAATCTAAAAGATGGATTCAAAACATACTATTAAGAGAAGTGCCGTTCCAATTCCCAA
Organism: Maribacter sp.; assembly: GCA_023141835.1. GTDB lineage: Bacteria > Bacteroidota > Bacteroidia > Flavobacteriales > Flavobacteriaceae > Maribacter_A. The sequence goes on from JAGLKG010000435.1 coordinate 797, forward strand.
AAGTTAAAGTCCCTTGGGGTTAAACAGAAAAACCAGTTCAGTTTCCAAGGGATTAAGAAAAGAACCCTTCGACGGAGAGACTAAACTGATTACTGATAGCAAGGTTGCAAAACACACTAAAGAACACTATCAATTATCAAATTAACTACGACAAATTGCACAAAGTACAATTAAATAGGTGATTCTTCTTCTTAAATGGATTGCCCATTTTTGTTTTGTCAAATCCTTTTTGTGTTTTAATCGATTTTTACAACACCTTGACGGCCATAGTTTTATCTCTTGGCTATTTGTTTTAATATTGGTTATAGCACTCTTTAAATGAAACATAAAGTAAGCTTCCAATCGGGGAGGCCTCTAAAAAGAAACATTTAAAGAATGCTTTTTTTTATTTTCATTAATTATCTGGTTCTTTGAATAACCCTTGAGCTTTATGTACTTTTAGATTGTTGGCCGCGATGTCGGTAACGGTATAATGTCCTGTGGTGGGGTGGTGTTTATAATTGCAGAGCTAATTTGTTATCAGTTATTTAAGCGTGTACATCGAAAACGAGCTGACAATCAGGAGTTTTTTCTTCAAGCCAAAATCCCATATTCAAATTATGGTTACTTTTATTGGTGACTTATCAATTGTTTCCACAATGAAGGATATACATGATCATTGACTTTATTTTAACTAGTTTGCCCTAAGTAAATCAAAACATAATAATGAGAGACCATATAGATTTAGCGGTTAAATTAAGAAGGGATAATCATAGATTTTTTGGGCTTATTGTAAAAGCACCTTGTCCATTTCCCAAATTTCCCAAGTATTGAACATAATACCTTTGTAAAATCTCACACTATGAAATCAGTTCTTTTTAGTTTCATTTTCTTTTTTATTCTAGTTAGTAATGCACAGAACAATACGATTGACCCCGGCGTGTATAAATGGGCCGAACATCCTATAAAAACTGGTGAGCTAAGGGAGTCAAGAAAGATATTGGAAGGGGTTTCCCCTCATTTCGAGTACTTAGAAATTCATGCTACTACCCAATTTCCCGGGTCAAAACCTGGAAAAGCACATGCTAATAGTGATTCTGAAGAATGTATCATCGTGAAAGAAGGTGAAATGAAGATTACAATTAAAGGTAAGACCAAAATACTCAAAGCGGGGGGTGTGATGTTATTAATGCCGCAACAATTGCATTCCATTGAAAATGTGGGTGATGTTAATCTTACCTACTTTGTCATGAAATACAGGTCCAAAAATAAAATGAATTTAGAAAGAGGTCAAGCTGCAGGGAGTTCGCAAATGTTTGATCCGGATGCGCTTATTTTCAAACCTAGCGAACGAGGTGGTGGTATACCATATTTTGATAGACCCACCGCAATGTGCGATCGCTTTGAAATGCATGTTACACGACTAAATCGAAAAGGGCCAAGCCATAAGCCTCACCGTCATGTTGAAACTGAGATTATTATGATTATCTCTGGAGAGACCGAAATGACAATTGATGGTAAAGATTACAAAGCTGGGCCAGGGGATTTTTATTTTGTGAATTCCGGGTCGTCACATGGTATTCGCAATGCTAGTGATGTGCCCTGTACCTATTTTGCCTATAAATGGAATTGATAACTGACCAATTAATGCTTATGCAAACCTTTTAAGATTGAAAAACTAAGCTAATCACGAAAAACGCCTTTCTTCAAGATATAGTCCGTACCCAAATTACACCTGTTTATCAATTGTATCCAATATTTATGGGTTATCATTGATAATATATTCCGATATTGGGTAATGATTATATTTCTTGGTAGGAAATAAGTAATCCAAACGCAATAATGACAAACCATACAGATCTAGTCGCCAAATTAAAAAACAATCATCAAAAGTTTATAAGCCATATTGACGCTTTGACTGAAAAAGAATTTGAATTTAGCAACGATCAAAAATGGACGGCAGGACAAGAATTAGATCATATTGTAAAAAGCACATTGCCCATTGCTCTAGTGTTAAACAACAAAACCT
>JAGLKG010000436.1 GCA_023141835.1 Maribacter sp.
TAGAACATCATAATTCCCATGATATCAGAAAACGTACTCTCATAAATATGGAATTCCTTTTTAGCCTCTGAAAGACCACTAACGCTGGGAATGATTATAGCACTGGAAAGTATGGATAACGGAGTGGCATATAACCAAGCTGATTGCATAGTCATTTCTGGAATGAACTGGAATAAAATGAGCGCCGCCACCCAAGCCGAGCCCACAAGGCCGACTAAGGCGATGGCCATTGACTTAAGAATCGGTATTAATTTTTCCTTTTTTAGCTCAAGCTCCAAGGCCGCCTCAAGAACGATCATAATCAGCCCAACTATTCCCAATAGTTCTAGCGCACCATCAAACTTGGGCATGTTAGGTACAAAATAACCTAAGACATACTGAAGAATGATTCCCAGTACGATTAGCATAAGAACTGAAGGAATATTGGTCTTTTTTGAAACCCCATTAAACCAAAAGGACAGGATTACGATTATTGAAGCTCCAATTATAAGGTTATAGGACGATAGAATTTCCATGCAATAGGTAGTTAGTCTTAATCGATTAAAAATAGTACTTAATTCCCATATATGGTAAATGCCCAAAATAATACATCGCTACTTGGGGTTTAGGTTGTTGTGGAAAACAAAAATGTTGTATATTTGCACCACTGAAAGGATATTAAGGTATTCATGAGGGGACAATTTGTCCCCTCTTTTGTTACTAAAAGTTATGTTGAAGGACAAAGTCAAGGCACTTTTGAACCAGGCACTGAGTGAGGATGAATCACTTTTTCTGATTGATTTTTCTATGGGTACCGACAATAGTATCAATGTCGTATTGGATGGCGATCAAGGGGTTACAGTTCAGGATTGCATGAAGGTCAGCCGGGTCATTGAACATAATTTAGATCGGGAAGAAGAGGATTTTTCCCTGACGGTGACTTCCGCAGGAGCGGCATCGCCAATGGTAGACCCCCGACAGTACAAAAAGAATATTGGCCGAAAAGTAAAAGTGCGGACATTGGATGACACCTATGAGGGTAATCTTACTGGGGCCAGTGATGAGGGTATTATTCTAGAATGGAAAGCACGGGAACCCAAACCCATAGGAAAAGGGAAAACCACTGTTCAGAAAAAAAAGGAAATTACTTTTTCTGATATAAAGGAAGCAAAAGTTGTATTAAAATTTTAATAGCAGTTTAAAGATGGAAAATATTGCGCTGATTGAATCTTTCTCGGAATTTAAAGACGATAAATTCATAGACAGGGTAACGCTAATGGCGATTTTGGAAGATGTTTTTAGGAATGCGCTAAAGAAGAAGTTCGGTTCAGATGAGAATTTTGATATCATCATCAACCCAGATAAAGGTGATTTGGAGATATGGAGAAACCGTATTGTTGTGGAAGATGGTGAAATAGAAGATCCCAACGAGGAGATTTCACTTACTGAAGCACAAAAAATAGAGCCCGATTTTGAAGTTGGTGAAGATGTGTCTGAAGAAGTTAAGTTGATGGATTTGGGTAGAAGGGCCATATTGGCTTTGCGTCAAAATCTAATTTCAAAGATTCATGAGCACGACAATACAACCATTTATAAGCAGTTTAAGGATTTGGAAGGTGAGATTTATACGGCTGAGGTTCACCATATAAGACATAAAGCTATTATTTTGTTGGATGACGAGGGCAATGAAATAATCTTGCCAAAAGACAGGCAAATACCTTCCGACTTTTTCAGAAAAGGGGATAATGTTCGCGGAATCATCGAAAGTGTTGAACTTAAAGGTAATAAGCCTACGATCATTATGTCTAGAAGTTCCCCAAAATTTTTGGAGCAACTTTTCTTTCAGGAAATACCTGAGGTTTTCGATGGTTTGATCACTATTAAAAAAGCAGTTCGGATTCCGGGTGAAAAGGCAAAGGTAGCTGTGGATTCTTATGATGACCGTATTGATCCGGTAGGTGCCTGTGTGGGGATGAAAGGGTCTCGAATTCATGGTATAGTTAGGGAATTGGGCAATGAGAATATCGATGTGATCAATTGGACGAACAATCCACAATTGTTGGTTACAAGGTCGCTGAGCCCTGCTAGGGTCTCATCGGTTAAATTAAACGATGAGAAAATGACCGCCCAGGTATATTTGAGACCTGAAGAGGTTTCTAAGGCTATTGGTAGGGGAGGCCATAATATTAGGCTGGCAGGCCAACTTACAGGTTATGAAATCGATGTGTTCCGTGAAGGGGTTGAAGAGGATGTTGAGTTGACTGAATTCTCTGATGAAATCGATGCTTGGATCATTGATGAATTCAAGAAAATAGGAATGGACACGGCAAGGAGCGTATTAGAGCAGGATGTGGATGATCTTGTAAAACGAACCGATTTGGAGGAGGAAACAATTTCAGAAGTTGTTCGCATACTAAAAGAAGAATTAGAAGATTAGCTATATATTAGCGGCAGTTTATAGAATAAGGAATTAGTATTTATGGCAGATAATGCAACAATAAGGCTTAATAAAGTTCTAAGGGAACTCAATATTTCTTTGGACAGGGCGGTTGATTTTCTCAAATCAGAAGGACATGATGTTGAGGCCAGACCTACCACAAAAATATCTGAAGAAATACACCAAGTGCTTTTAGATGAGTTCCAGACGGATATGAGCAAGAAGGTTGCCTCTAAGGAAGTTGGGGAAGAAAAGCGAAAAGAGAAGGAAGCCATAAGATTGCAAGTTGAGCAAGAGCAGGAAGAAAGGAGATTGGCGCGAGAGAAAAGAGCCGAGTCGGCAGAAAAGGTTATCAAGGCCAAAGCTGAACTTGCTGGCCCAAAGACTGTTGGGAAAATAGATTTAGAGCCCAAGAAAAAAGCTAAAGCCGAAGTTGTTCAAGAAGAAAAGGTTGAAGAAAAAGTAGAAGTTGCACCTGTAGAAAAGGTTGAAGCTCCCAAGGCTCCAAAAGAAGTAGAAATAAAAGAAGTAGAAATAAAAGAGGAGAAAGTACAGGAGAAGGTACAGGAGAAAGTACAGGAGAAAGTACAGGAGGAAGCCACAGCAGAGGAAGCTCCTATAGTTGATGAGAAAATCGAGACCCAATACAAAAAACTTACGGGACCAAAAATAATGGGGGATAAGATTGATCTTTCCCAATTCAAGAAACCAAAGAAAAAGAAGGAAGAGCCTAAACCCGCTTCTGCGAATGCCGATAAAAAGAAAAGAAGAAGACGTATAGTCAGTAGTACCGGTGGTCCTGGTAAAGGTGCTCCTGGTAAA
>JAGLKG010000437.1 GCA_023141835.1 Maribacter sp.
ATTGATCAAGCTCAATACACCGGCCCCAAGGATTATACCCATAACCCCTGCTATCACGGTCAGGAAAACGGATTCTAAAATGATTTGAGATCGAACTTCGCGTGGAGTAGCTCCCAATGCCCTGCGAACTCCCAGTTCCTTAGTGCGTTCTTTAACAGAAATCAGTAGAATATTTCCGATGCCAATTACCCCAGCCAATATCGTGGCAATGCCAACAATCAATGACATGAAGGTCATACCCTTTGAAAAACCCATAATCTTTCCAAATGCCTCCCCTAGGTTAAAGGAGCCAAAAGCACGTTCATCTTTTGGATCTGCCCTATGAATACTTTTCAATATTGATTTTACATCTTTTTCGACTTGCACCACATCAACATCATCATAGGCCGCAATACATAAATAACCGACATTGTCACCCGAATTATATAGCCTTCTGTACGTCGAAAAAGGAATAAAAATGGCATTATCGCTGTCAAAGCTTACTCCAGTGGCCATTTTATGGACCCCTATGACCTGAAAATAAATATTTCCAATCCTTATGTAGGAACCAATGGGATCCTCATCTTCCTCATAAAGTTCTTTCAAATTTCGCTCCCCGATAACACATACTTTTCGCGCTTGTTCAATATCCTCGTCATTGATGAACCTACCTCCATCAAATATTTTTTTGGTCGCAATTTTGGTGTAGACCGGAAAATCACCATTGACCGGGTACGTTCCTGATTTTTGACCTCTAACTGTGTATAGCGGTTCCGAGCCAAAATTGCCCTTAACAATTCGAGGTGCTATAAACTCGATTTCAGGAATTCTATTTTGCAAGGTTGTTACATCGCCTAATTTTAGCCGCATTTGTCTCCCTGTCTTATAGCCATCATAGGGTTTACTGGTGCTCTGTCCCCAAACGAACATGCTATTCATTGAAACCGTTTTAAAAACCTTTTCAAAGCCATTGTTCATACCCTGAGCGGCCCCTGATAAGGCAATATAAATAAAAATACCCCAGAGAACCCCAACCACGGTAATAATGGTCCTGATCTTATTTTTACTAATAGAACCGAAAATCTCCTGCCATGTATTTCTATCAAATATAAACTTCATGCTAGTCATCCCTTAATGCCACAATGGGTTTAATCCTTGCTGCCCGCCTTGCAGGAATATATCCGGCTAATGCACCAAAAATTATCAAAACAGCGGTTGCAAAAATTGCCGCACCCAAATTAATGTACGGATTGGTTATAAAATAATCACTCAACTTTTCTCCAAGAGAACTCAATATGGCTATTCCTATTAACATACCCCCTAGCCCAGAGATTGTGGTAATAAAGACGGATTCCAACAAAATAGTTCCAATAATAGCTTTTGGAGTTGCACCTATGGCTTTTCGGATACCAAGCTCCTTCGTCCGTTCTTTGACCACAAAAACCATAATATTGCTAATCCCGATAATACCAGCAATTATTGTCCCAAAGGCCACAAGGCCCACAATCATTTGCAATACCCCTGCAAACTGTTGATTTTGTTTTAACTGGTCTGCTACATTTCGAATGAAAATCCCATTTTGATCCTTTGGGCTTATGTATTTCTTATCTCTCAAAAACTTATCCAAACTGGCATCAAAGGCCATTG
>JAGLKG010000438.1 GCA_023141835.1 Maribacter sp.
AAAAAGGAATGTGAGGACCATTTGAATATTGAATTACTTCCTTTTTGGTTTGATCGGGCCCTCGATAAAAAAAATGGTGGATACATCACACATTTTGATAAAGACGGCGCAGACACCGGTGAAGATGAAAAATCAATGCTCGGCCAGGCAAGAAGTATTTATATTTATTCATCAGCCTACCGGAATGGATATGGAGGAGAGCAGAGCGCAGATTTTGCCCGGCATGGCGTGGACTTTATCATCGATAAAATGTGGGACGATGTGCATGGTGGATTTTTTTGGTTGACAGACCGGAAAGGAAATGTAAAGATTGATGAAAAGATTCTGTACGGACAAAGTTTTGCAATCTATAGCCTGAGTGAATACACCCTCGCAACAGGAGATTTGAGAGGAATAGAATATGCCGAAAAGGTATTTGACCTGATCCAGAAATATTGTGCAGACACACATTTTGGGGGCTATTTTGAAATGTTCAACCGGAATTGGGAGCTGAAAGGACCAGGCGCTGCAGGTGGAGATCGTAAAACACTGGATATCCATATGCATCTTATGGAGGCGTTTACCACTTTATATGAATGCTCTAAAAAAGAAATACACAGACGAAAGCTTGTAGAAATCATTGAACTTATCATTGATAAAATTTTACATCCAAAATATCGGACTGGTGTTCCACAGTTTTTTGCTGATTGGAAAGTCGCTCCACAAATCAAATTTGAGATTGTATGGGGGTGGGATAGATTTACAGATGATGGATCAAAAGATAGCGCTGAAGATAATACCAGCTATGGGCATAATGTAGAATTTGCATGGCTGCTTATGCATGCTTTAGAAATTTTAAATGTTCCAAAAAGGAAATATAAAGAGCTTATATTAAAGCAATATGATCATGCCCTGGCTCATGGCATTGACTGGGATTATGGAGGAGTATTTGTAGAGGGATCACATGCCGGCGGAGTTTATGACCGGGAAAAAGAATTCTGGCAAAATGCTGAAATGCTTATTGCCCTTTTACAGGCCTGTATTGTCTTTGACGTCGAAAAATACCTTCCTGTCTATGAAAATGTACATCGATTCGTTTATGATAAAATGGTAAGTCATGAGGTTGGAGAATGGAAACCCTTATTGACCAGACAAGGTGAGCCTATCTGGGAGCATATGAGCCATAGCTGGAAAATAAATTATCATTCGATCAGGGCCGTTGTACAATCCATAGAGCGTATGAATACGCTCATAGGTTAGATCAATCATCGCTAATACATTGATAGATACTTTTCAAGTTTTATAAAGTATTCCTTAGCTGTATCTTATGCTTGCTCCTTCAACTACAGGGCATATCCCAAAGATGGAATGTACACCTTCTATTTAAGATCCAATGACGAAATTCGATTGTATTTAGACGATAATCTCGCTATTAACAATGATGGTGTATATGGCACGAAGGAAGAATCGATTAAGTTATCCTTGGAAAAAGAGTTCCATAAACTAAGCCTGTCTTATTTTTAACTGGGTGGTAAGGGCGGCTTAAGGTTTAATAAGTATACAGTGCTTCAGCTCACAGAGCACACTACATATTCTTTAATTCTGCCACCAAATCTGTCAATGCTGCCTTGGCATCCCCAAAAAGCATAGACGTTTTGGAATTGTAAAACAATTCATTTTCGATACCGGCATAACCGGCATTCATTCCTCTTTTGTTTACGATGATATGTTTTGCTTTTTCAACATCCAAAATGGGCATACCATAAATTGGACTTGCAGGATCATTATGTGCAGCGGGGTTTACAACATCATTGGCCCCTACCACTAAAACAACATCTGCATTGTTGAACTGGGGGTTGATATCATCCATTTCAACCAACATATTATACTCCACATTAGACTCGGCCAATAATACGTTCATATGTCCTGGCATGCGACCTGCGACTGGGTGGATAGCATATTTGACGTTTACCCCTTTTTTAGACAACAATTCTTCCAGCTCATGAATTACATGTTGTGCTTGGGCAACCGCCAAACCATATCCTGGGACTATAATAACGTTGGTTGCATAATTCATCATAACCGCTACATCGCTAGGATTGGTAGTCTTAATGGACCCTAAAGCCTTGTTCTCACCAGTAACGGTGTTGTCCCCTCCAAAAGCCCCAAATATTACAGACCCCAAAGTCCTGTTCATGGCCTTGCACATGGCCACAGTGAGAATAATACCAGCTGAACCTACAAGAATACCACCTACGAGCATCACCATATTGCTATATAGAATTCCAGTAATGGCAGCAGCAATACCCGTCAAAGAGTTTAGCAAAGAAATGACAACAGGCATATCGGCTCCCCCAATGGGCAAGACAAATAGAATTCCATAGATTAATCCCGCTGCTAAAAGTCCATATATGGCAATTTGACTACCTTCTCCAGCGGCAATCATAAAAATAGCAAAAGCTATAATCCCAATAAAGAAAATATTGTTGATGGCATTGTATTGCGGAATCTTTACCACACTTCTTAAGGAACCATTCAATTTCCCCCAAGCAATCAAACTCCCTGAAAAGGTGATGGCCCCAATGATAATTCCCGAGACAATAGTAATGGCCTGCATTGAATCATCAACATTCTTACTAAATTCAACCAACCCGATCAAAGCTGCACTTGCCCCACCAAAACCATTGAACAAGGAGACCAATTCGGGCATTTTAGTCATTTCAACCTTGATGGCTATTAACCAACCCATAATAGAACCAATAAGGATAGCCAGCCCAATGAGTATATAAATCACTGGTGATATATTTAGGTCATGGATAAAAATTGTCCCAACAATGGCTAACCCCATTCCCATTGCCGCTATTAGGTTTCCATTTTTAGCGGTTTCTGGGTGACCTAATTTTTTTAGGCCTACAATAAAGGTTATGGTTGCAATTAGATATATAATATTCAATACTATGCCCATTATTTTTTCTTTTTAAACATTCGTAACATTCTGTTGGTAACCGCAAAACCACCAACTACATTTATAATACCCAACACTACGGCAATAAACCCCAGAGACAGAGCCAAATAATCATCAGGTGCCGAATGCAGCATCACCAAAATGGCCCCAACAATAACAACGCCACTTAAAGCATTTGCCCCAGACATTAGTGGGGTATGCAAAACAGCCGGAATACTTTTGATGACCTCAATACCAACGAATATCGAAAGAATAAGGATGTAGGTAATCTGGAGGTTACTATTTACAAATTCCAAAAATTCATTCATGTTTTTTAATTTAGTTTTTTCTAATAGTTCCGTCTTGTACAATCAAGGTTTCATTAGTGATTTCATCTTCCAAATCCCACTTAAAATTGATGTTCTCGGTAAGGTGCATAATAAAGTTATAGACATTTTTCGCGTATAAATCGCTTGCATTTGTGGAAACACTTCTTGGAGCACTACTTTTCCCGATAACTTTTACACCGTTTTGGAAAACAATTTTATTGAGAATGCTTACTTCACAATTTCCTCCCTGAGAGGCGGCCAAATCAATAATTACTGCACCATTCTTCATTTGCATTACTTGTTCCTCTGTAATTAAAATCGGGGCCTTTCTACCCGGAATGCTTGCTGTCGTAATGACCAAATCTGCTTGAAACAATGATTTGTCAACTACTTCTTTTTGTCGTTGGGTATACGCTGCAGAAGCTTCCTTGGCATAACCCCCTTCAGATTCTTCTCCCTCATTATTTACTGATAAAAATTTAGCACCCAAGGATTCGGCTTGTTCTTTGGTTTCTGATCGTATGTCAGTTGCTTCGACAACAGCCCCTAACCGTTTTGCCGTTGCTATGGCTTGTAATCCTGCAACACCAACTCCATAAATCAAAACCTTGGCAGGTGCAATGGTCCCTGCAGAGGTCATCATTAAAGGAAATATTTTGGTCATTTCATAGGCCCCCAAAATAACGGCTTTATAACCCGCCAAATTATTTTGGGAACTTAGTACATCCATATCCTGAGCTCTTGATATTCTAGGCATTGCATCCATGGAAAAAGCCGTTGCCCCCTTATCTGCAATGGCCTCAATTAGCTTTGGGTTTGATTTATGATACAATTGACTGATTAGAATCTGACCTTTGTCCACCAATTTTAAATCTTCTTCATCAAAGGGATTTATTTTTATAAGTACTTGGGCATCTTTAAAAACGACCCCCCTTTTTTCTATGGCTACTTGTACTTCCCTATACTCCGAATTCTTGAAAGAAGAGTTCTTGCCTGCCCCTTCCTCAGCTAGAACCTCAAAACCTGCGGCAATCAATTGTTTTGCTATGTTTGGTGTAATTGCGACACGTTTTTCCCTATCTCGTGTTTCCCTTAATATACCTATTTTCATATTGGTCGGTGGTTTATATAAATATTTCTCAAAGCAAAGAAAATGTAATTTCCTTATATGGCGTAAAATTAATGTATCAGTAATTTATACGTGGTATTTCAAAGGAAAGATTACATTTTTTTTATCAATTGTTGAATAATTTAGGAATGACCCACTACGTAAAAATGTGTTTCGTTTTACGTTTCAAATGAACAAACCCAAGGTCATAGCTCCAATAATAATATTATTATTTGTATTTGGCAAAATATTCATAAATTAAGACACTGAAGAGTTATCACTCACATGATACACTGAACACTCCAATTTTGCGTGTTAATGTCCGAAGAAAAAAATTCGTTTGCATGTAAATGAGGAAAAAACCTACCAATAAGATGACAAAAAAACCATGGGGTACTAAAATTCTAATTGCTTTGAGTGCCGTAGGTCCGGGGTTGTTCCTCATTGGTTACAATATTGGTACAGGAAGTGTTACCACTATGGCCAAAACCGGGGCAGAACACGGCATGGGTCTGTTTTGGGCCCTTGTACTTTCCTGTGTTTTTACTTATATACTAATGATTGCCTATGGCAAAGTGACTTTGGTCTCTGGTAAAACAGCCTTGTTTAATTTTAAAACAGAGTTCAAATGGGGTTGGATACTTTCACTCTATATCATCATAGCCCTTATCATTGGTGAATTACTGGCCTTAATTGGGGTAATGGGGATAGTGGCAGATCTAGTTCAAGAAGGGATTCGACTTGCTTTTGATGGACTTCAACTTGGAAAGTTTTGGGTCATCTTATTTTTCGTTATTATTTTGTCCTTTTTCCTGTGGTTTGGAAGGTACAAGGTCTTTGAAAAGTTATTGACCGTTTTGGTGTTTCTGATGGGATTATCATTTATTATGGTCCTCTTTATGGTTAGACCAAGTATGGCCGCTCTTATGGAAGGTATGGTCCCCTCCATTCCCGACACTCCAGGTGCTCTTGGACTTATTGCTGCCATTGCTGGAACAACTTGTTCCGCTGCTGTTTTTATAATGAGAAGCACTGTTGTCGCTGAAAAAGGATGGACGATTAGGGATTTGCAAAAAGAAAAAACAGATGCCTTCGTATCTGCTGGTATGATGTTGTTATTAAGTGGGGTAATTATGGCCGTCGCGGCAGGAACGTTACATATAGCCGGTTTAAAGTTGGACAATACGATTGAAATGATCGATTTATTCAGACCTTTTGGAGGGAAAACTGCTGCTTTTATCCTTATTATCGGAATTACCGGAGCTGGGCTGTCTACAATATTCCCGATTGTCCTAATAGCCCCTTGGCTGCTTTCAGATTATCGTGGAACACCGAGAAACATTCACTCTACTACCTCAAGATGGCTCATATTCGGCGGCTTATTGTTTGCATTTGGAACCGTCTTTTTAGAGGAAAGACCGCCCGCTCTAATGGTATTCTCACAAGCTTTTCAAGCATGTATTTTACCCGCTGTGGCAATTCCCATATTCATTTTGATTAACAAAAGTCAATTAATGAAACAGAATAAAGCCAGTACCCTGCTAAATGTAAGTATAGTAGCTGTAATCCTATTTTCATTGATTACTTCTTGGTTCGCTTTAACAGATTTTTTCGGGTAGAAGTTTATGGAGGGTAAACGAAAAACTAACCTAATTTTTCATGGAAAAAATCTATGGTACGCTGCCACGCCAGATTGGCTGCTTCTCTATCATACCTTGGTGTTGTATCATTATGAAAGCCGTGATTGGCCTTTGGGTATACAAACGCCTTGTATTCCTTTCCCTGTTTCTTTAATTCCTCTTCATACGCTGGCCAACCTTCATTGACTCGTTTGTCCAATTCCCCAAAATGAAGCAAAAGGGGTGCTTTTATTTTATCAATATCGGCTTTAGGCTGCCCCCCATAAAAGGGAACGGATGCCCCTAAATCAGAGATTTTGACTGCCATCATATTTGATATCCAACCTCCAAAACAAAAACCGACCACCCCAACCTTACCCGTACATTCGGGGTGGGTTTTCAAATATTCAAAGGCTGCGATAAAATCTTCCAACATCTCATTACGATCCCGCTGACGTTGAAGCGTTCGGCCGTCATCATCATTTCCGGGATAACCACCCAATGGGGTCAACGCATCCGGCGCCAACGATATAAATCCAGCAAGTCCAGCTCTCCTTCCCACATCTTCGATATGCGGGTTCAGTCCACGGTTCTCATGCACCACTATAATCCCAGGCAACTTGCCCTTTGCATCAGCAGGCCTTGAAAGCAACCCTTTAATTGAACCTCCGCCTTTGGGCGAATCATAATTGATAAATTCCGATCTTAATCTCGAATCATCTTGCTGTATTTGAATCTTTTTTACATAATCGGGCGAGATAAAGCTTGACAAGGAAGCTACTGTGAGTCCACCAACGGCATATGTTGATAATTTATCCATAAACAGCCTTCTGCTAAGCCTATTGTGTGCGTAGTCGTCGTAAAGGTCAAACACTTCCTGTTTGATATCTTCTTTCTTTAGTTTTTTGTCCATAACTGTGTATTTTCAAATGGTGTTGCTTTTTGTTTCTGTAGTGCTAGTTGCCATCGGTTTTCTTTTTTCAAAGACTTAAGATACAACAGTTTACCGAAACTCCC
>JAGLKG010000439.1 GCA_023141835.1 Maribacter sp.
TATCATTTTAATAATATTTTAGCATTTGCTTAAATAATAAAATCCTTACCTTTATCTCATGAATGAAAATATATGTATACGACTACAGGCCGATGCCAAGCAAATAATGGATTGCAGAGAATCTATTGAAGAAATAAACCCCTCCTTTAACTCTCTTTCCGAGGTATTAAGTTTAGCTGGGAATATGGTCCGACTTAAGATTATTTATTTGCTCAAAAAGGAAGGAAGGCTTTGCGTCTGTGATCTCAGTGATATTTTGCAAATGAGCGTATCTGCAATATCACAGCATTTAAGGAAATTAAAAGATAGAAATCTGATTTTTTCTACAAAAGAAGGTCAGATCATATTTTATTCAATCCGGGAGGAGAGGTATTTACTATTAAGTTCTCTTTTAAAAATGTTGGACAACAAAAAAATTCTAGTTGAAGATCATGAAGAACAGTAAAAGATTAATCGGGACTTCCGTATTGGCCGCAATTACAGCCTCGTTATGCTGTATTACACCTATACTGGCGTTACTGGCAGGAACCAGCGGAATGGCATCCACGTTTTCGTGGATCGAACCTTTCAGACCCTATTTGATCGGCTTTACTCTATTGGTTTTGGCCTTTGCCTGGTATCGACAATTACGGCCAAAAACGCTGGAAGAGTTGGAATGTGCCTGTGAGGACGAAAAGCCGAAGTTTATGAATTCAAAGGGATTTTTACTTCTTGTTACTGTCTTTGCAGGACTAATGTTGGCCTTTCCTTTTTACTCACATATTTTTTATTCCACTTCAAGCACGACCAAAGAAGTGGTCTTTGTGGAACAATCCAACGTCAAAGAAATTAGGATTACCATTGAAGGGATGACCTGCTCTGGTTGTGAGGCGCATATCGAAAGTGAAGTGAATAAGCTCGATGGGATACTTAACGTTAAAGCTGATTATGAAAAAACAAGCGCCGTTGTGAAATACGATGACACTAGAGTGGACATTCAAAAGATTGAAACTGCCATCTTAAGTACTGGATACCAAATAGTGAAGTAATGGGAATACAGGTAAAATCTACAATTATATGTCCTAAATGTGGTCATAAAAAAGAAGAGGAAATGCCCACCGAGGCCTGTCAGTTCTTTTATGAATGCGAGAATTGTAAAAAAATGATGAAGCCCAAGCAAGGAGATTGTTGTGTTTACTGTTCGTATGGCACAATAAAGTGTCCACCGGTGCAAGATGAATCATGTAACTGTTAAATAAATGGTATGAATTCAACAAACACTTTATCAAAAGCCCGTCCAATTGGTCGAATACTCCGATTTATTTTGGGTGTGTTTTTTGTGACCGAGGTCTGGCCCGTTTATGTGGATGTTACTACTGAGGGTGCCATTATAATATTAAATTGGGCATTGGGACTTTTGGCGTTCTACAATGTGTTACACCTTATCATTTTGAGGGTTACTCCCAAAATCAATAGAATAATGGGTGCTATTTTGGCCTTCGGACCTTTATTGGCTGTTTTCTTTATTGGGTATGGTGGTCCTGCCGCTACAGG
>JAGLKG010000044.1 GCA_023141835.1 Maribacter sp.
GGTTGGATCTTGGTTCTCAGAAAATGATCCGGACAGGAAGTTCCCATGGGCGCCAAGCGTTCTAAATCGTAACTATTGATATATTCCATGACCACCGGACTATCCGAAAAATGACCAATCATTCTGTTTTCCGAAGAACACAAACCTCTTAACAAAGGCATGAGCTGAGCTGCTTTTTCTTTACGTTGCCCTTCAGCTAGGCTGGTAACTTTTTGACCACCAAAAACATTCCCTTTTTTCTGGATTTTTTTCTCGATAAATTCAGAAGCCATTTCAATGACCTCCAAACTGTTTACATAGCATTCGTGGGAAGTGTCTCCCCAAGTAAACAGACCATGACTACCTAGGACAATCCCTCGAATCCCCGGATTATCGTTCAAACATTTTTCCAATTGAAGACCAAGGTCAAAGCCCGGGCGTTGCCAGGGAACCCATCCCATGGTGTCTCCCCATATTTCCTTGGTTACCTTTTCACTGTCCTTGGCCGCTGCAACCGCAATCAACGCATCTGGATGTAAGTGATCGATGTGCTTAAAAGGAAGTAGCCCATGAAGAGGGGTGTCTATAGATGGGGCCTTACTGTCCAGATCAAAGATACAATGGTTGAATAGGCCTACCATTCGATCTTCATCTGCCAGTCCCCCGTATACACTTTTTAGGCTTCTAAGTCGTTCGGTATACAATCCGGCAATTCCTGCTTTGGTCAGTGTTCCTATATCGCCTCCCGACCCTTTGATCCACATTACTTCAACGGCTTCATTGGTCAGGGGGTCTTTTTCGATGGTCTTGCAGCTGGTATTTCCACCACCGTAGTTGGTTATTCGAAGGTCAGCACCTAAAATATTCGATCTATACAGGAAAAGGCCTACTTGATCATCGCCAAGCGATGTAGCTTCACTATCATCCCAGAGATAGTTTACATAGTTATATTTCTTCGTATGATTTGTCATATTTGATTTTAAGAGTATTGCGTTGCGAAAATATATTAACCTAAAAATGTTTCTATCCTGTACTGTACCGTTTTGGGACAAGATCAAAAACTGATGGAGCAAGTGCTTAATTGTTATAAACGTATGATTTATTATTTTCCATTTTGTACTATGACAATAATATATGTATTTTCCCCTAAGCTAATTAATTTTTTACACAGATATGTTTAAATGTATCAATATTGATGAGAACTCACGGATACCCAAATACAGACAGATCGTAGATTCTGTTATCCATAATATTTCGATAGGGAACCTTAAGATGGATGAAAAAATCCCCTCTATCAATATGTTCAGTGAGGAATTTTATCTATCAAGGGATACGGTGGAAAAGGCATATAATATTCTGAAAGAACGCAAAATAATTGCCTCTATTAGGGGAAAAGGATATTACATAGCTAGGACCCAACTTATTTCCAAAGTGAATATTTTATTCTTAATAAATAAATTGAGTACCTACAAGATGAAGGTTTATAATTACTTCGTCAATAGTATTGGAGGGAATTCACATACCAATCTTCAAATTTATCATTGTGATGAGACCGTGTTCCTTAATCTCTTGGAAAAAAATAGAAGCGCGTACGACTACTATATTATTATGCCACATTTTAAAACTGAGCAATTAGGACATATAAGCAGTTCTAATGGGATTGTTGAGGCACTTGACCGAATCCCAAGGGAGAAGCTTATTTTTATGGATAATGAAAAACATGGTGTTGACGGAAGCGTCATAGAAATATATCAAGATTATGAAAATGATATTTATCAAGCTCTAAAAGAAGGTCTGGCTAAAATTTCAAAGTACAAAAAAATGTTTTTGGCTTATCCTCAGAATACCGTTTATCCGTATCCCAAAAGAATTTTGAATGGATTCCGTAAATTTTGCGTTGAACATTCCATGGATTTTGAGGTGATTAACGAAGTATTCGATGACATGATTCTTAAGAAAGGAGATTTGTTCATTACCATTGAGGAATCTGATTTGGTGAATCTGGTAAACCAAATTCGCGTTGACGAATTTAAAATGGGAACAGATATAGGTGTCATATCGTATAACGACACCCCTTTAAAAGAACTTCTAGGGATAACGGTAATTTCTACTGATTTCAAGATCATGGGAGAGACGGCAGCCCAGATGATTTTGAACAGGGAGAAAGGTAAAATAAAAAACCCTTTTAATTTTATTGACAGGGAGTCTCTGTAACCTATCTCTATACCTTTTTGATGAAATCATTTTGATATTTCCGTTAAGGACAGATAATCCAAATTCATTTAGTTATAAAATTGAATGAAATATTAGAAATCCAACAAATAGACCCCGTTGTGCATTTTGGTAAAAACTCGTCAATTTGAGTGATTTTTGGTTGTGTAACAATTAAAAATAGTATCGAGAATAAGAATTTTATAACGAAACACCTGGTTCTCGATACTTTTTCTTTCAGAAAAAACTCGAACTGACGGTTTATCTTGTTCAAATTATCAAAATGCACAATGCGTTAAATCAGAGATAAGGGATACCCTCTATTGGAATGATTCTTTGTATAACAATTGGAAATGCTCCATCCAAAAACACTTCAAAATTTAAAAGGTGTGGGTTTATGAGCGGGAATTCAAAGATTTTTTTCATATATATATCCCATATACCCCGCCCCCTTTAGCTCTTCTTCAAACTTTGGTATTAATTATTAAACAAAAAACTACCAAGGTCACAACTCTCTAATTTGTAACTAAAATCAGCCCTTGGAATTGTTCGCCACCCCTTTTCCATTCAATAAATAATTTAGCACTTAGATTCTTCACACAAAAACTTCAAGAAGTCAGAATTTAACAGGACAGCACAGGACAGCACAGGATAGCACAGGATAGCACAGGGTACAACAGGATGGGGTATAAAAAAAGCTCTAATATATTTGATGACAGAACTACAGGGTTAATCACTTTGTAGGAATACTATTTAACTAATAAATTACCTAATTATGGGAAAAAGCTTAAAAAAGATTGCAAGGACATTTATTTTTACATTTACGCTGCTTCTGGCCGTAAATGTCCAAGCACAGGATAAAGCCGTTACAGGTACGGTTACGTCAGCAATAGATTCACAAGAATTGCCGGGGGTCAATGTGCTCGAAAAAGGAACAACCAACGGAGTCGTAGCTGATTTTGATGGTAATTACAGTATTTCAGTATCCGGTGAAGATGCTATTTTGGTATTTTCATACGTTGGATTTACCACTCAGGAAATATCAGTGAGCGGAAAGACAGAAATTAACGTGGCTATGACCGAAGACGCTACCACTTTGGATGAAGTGGTCTTGGTGGGTTATGGTACCCAACTTAAAAGAGAAATTACGGGATCAGTACAGACAGTTGATGTGGATGATTTTAGGGATATGCCAGTTTCGCAAGTTGCTCAAAAATTACAGGGTCAACTTACGGGTGTGCAAATTAACCAAACCACAGGAAAGCCTGGACAGGGAATGTCCGTTAGAATTCGGGGCCAATTATCCGTATCTGGAGGTAGTGATCCTTTATACGTTATAGATGGTTTTCCCATAACAGGAGGTATAAACGCAATAAATCCAGATGAGATAGAGACTATTTCGGTTCTAAAGGATGCTGCTTCAACCTCATTATATGGATCAAGGGCTGCTAATGGGGTCGTATTGATTACCACAAAAAAAGGTAGGGCAGGTGAGACCAATGTTAGCCTTAATGTCTCTACAGGGTTTCAAACAGTACCTATGAGAGGTAGGCTAGAAATGATGAATTCCGTTGAATTCGCACAATTTAAAAATGAATATTATTCGGATCAGGGTGATCCGGTGCCAAGTATTTTTCAAAACCCTTCACAATATGAAGGCCAGACAAACGACTGGTACGATGCTTTATTGCAAACAGCACCTGTGCAAAGTTATAATTTAACTGTTACGTCCAATAAGGAAAAAAGTAGAACTACAGTAATTGCTGGAGTTTATAAGCAAGATGGTGTTGTTTTGAATTCGGATTACGAACGGTATTCCCTCCGAATGAATTCGGAGTATGATATTTCAGATAAGGTGAGAGTAGGCTTCAATCTTGCCCCGTCTTATATAAAGGATAACACCCCGAGAACTGACGGGTCTAGGGGACAGGGAATTCTTTTCAATGCCTTACATACCTGGCCTATTATGCCTATTTATGATGATAGTGGTGAGCTGACTTATTTTAACAGACTGCCATCAAGTACAGGAAATATATTCTCCTATGCCAACTGGGTACGATCGGCCCAAGAAATAGTGAATGAGACCAAGGACATTAATTTATTGACTAATGCGTTTCTTGAATATAAGCCAATTCCTGGGTTAACTTTAAAAACAAGTATAAACTCTGAAATCTATAATTCCAGATATAAATTTTTTAGTCCTTCTACAGCAACTTTTAGAATTAACAGGCCAATACCTGCAACTTCTGAATCGTCTAGGAATGAGCTTAATAATTTTTCTTGGTTGAATGAAAACTTGGCTACATATGATCGTAGTTTTGGTGATCATGATTTTCAAGTATTGGGTGGGTTTACCTATCAAGAATTTCGTCAGGATAGAACAACCATAGGGTTGGATACTTTTTCAGACGATAGATTACCGACCATTCAAGGTGCTGCCAATATTAATAGAGGCTCAACGAATGACTTTGTTCAGGAATGGAGCTTGGTTTCTTTTCTTTCAAGACTTACCTATAACTATAAAGGAAAGTATTTGTTGACGGGTTCTATACGTAGTGATGGTTCTTCCAGATTTGGATCTGAAAACAGATGGGGTACTTTTCCTTCGGTATCGGCAGGATGGGTTGCTTCTGATGAGGAATTTCTACAAAATATAGAGTCATTGTCCATGGCAAAAATTAGAGCCAGTTATGGTGTAACAGGGAACAATAATATTGGTAACTACACTCAATATGCCTTGATTAATAATGTTCAGAACGCAGCTTTTGGGAATGATTTGGTCCCAGGGTCGGCAGTAAGCTCATTGTCTAATAGTAATTTAGGATGGGAAACAACCAAACAATTTGATATTGGATTAGACCTTAGTTTGTTTAATGATAGGTTGGCCTTTGTGTATGACTATTACACAAAGAACACAACTAACTTATTGTTTAACGTGCAAGTTCCGCAAGAATCAGGATTTACCAATTTTAGTGATAACATTGGTGAGATTCGCTTTTGGGGACATGAATTTGGTATCAATACAGTAAATACAACAGGGAAATTAAAATGGACTACCAGTGCAAACATATCCTTTAACAGAAATGTTGTAGAATCTTTGGCCGATGGTATAGATAGGGTTTATGGTTCTTGGCATGTGACTAAGGTAGGAGAGCCTTTTGGACAATTCTATGGTCACATAGCGGACGGCAACTACTTAAACCAAGCTGACCTTGATAGTTCTCCTCAAGTTCCAGGTCGATCAACAGTAGGGAGTATCAAATTGATAGATGTCAATGGAGATGGTGTAATTACCAGAGGGGGCGATAATGATGATCGTGCAGTAATGGGCAATCCTTTTCCTGATTTCACCTATGGTATTACCAACACACTTAAGTATGGAAACTTCGATTTTACCGTTGTAGGTACAGGTTCACAAGGTAACGAACTATTGGTTCGGCACTTATTTAGTACTACAAATCTAGATGGTGTATTTAATATGTTAAAAGCAGTGGGAGATCGTTTCCGCTCAGAAGCAAACCCTGGAGCTGGTTTTTATGGAACAACTGTAGGTGGTGGTAATGTAACTGGTATTGAAAGGGATTGGGTCAATAGCCGATTTGTAACAGATGCTTCGTATTTTAATATTAGAAACATCACCTTAGGGTATACTTTGAGCGGAATAAAAAATTATTTCAAATCCGCCCGTATTTATGCTTCCGCACAGAATGTCCACATTTTCACAAAATACTGGGGAGGACCTAATCCCGAAATAAGTACTCAGAACAATGGACAGGGAGATGGTGGTAATTTGAGTCAGGGTGTAGACCTTTCAGGTTATCCCGTACCTCGCACAATAACCTTTGGTGTCAATCTTAACTTTTAAGCAGAAAGCGAATAATTGTGCTTTTTACTCACATTCTTATGAATTATAAAATAAAAAAAATGAAAAAAATAACCATACTATTTGGAATTTTGGGACTGTTGGTCACCAGTTGTGATGATGAACTGACGATATTTCCTGAAGATTCTTTAAGTGCTGATACTTTCTTTAAGACTGAGGCAGATTTTGAACAGGCCGTTAATGGGGCTTACGTGCCATTACGTACTATAGTCGACAATAGAGCCTGGCTATTAGGCGAAATGCATTCAGACAATACCTATTATGCCCGAAATGTTCTCTTTGGAGCTACCGAGCAGCAAGAGGATATTGCAGATTTTGCCATTCCTAGTGACAATGGTGTTACAACAAATACGCATGTCACTAATCAATATATTCAGGATTACCGAATCATTGCACGAACCAATCAAATTCTAGCCACAATTGATGAGGTGGAATTGGATGCTGGTGCAAAAGCCAATTTAAAAGGGCAGGCACTGTTCCTTAGGGGATATGCTTATTTAGAACTGGTTCGTTATTTTGGAAGTGTGCCATTGCACCTAGTGCCGGTAACCACCAGAGAGGAAGCTGCTTTACCGCTGGCTTCATCGGAATCAATTTATGCACAAATTGTTACCGATGTTCAAGAAGCTATTCAGTTATTGCCCGTAAAATCACAGCAAACCCCGGGAAGAGTTACTTCTGGTGCTGCACGGACACTACTGGCCAATGTATATATGATTCAGCAAAATTGGGCTCAGGCCGAAACACTGTTGAGAGAAGTGGTACAGAGTAACGAGTATTCCTTAATGGCGAATTATGCCGATGCTTTTTCTGGTAACACGGCCAACAAGAATAATGCGGAATCAGTATTTGAGGTACAGTTCAAGGAAGGTCCAGAAGGACTGGATGGGAACTTTATCTATGCCTTTATGCCTCGTCCGATTACTGCGGAAGAGGTGGCAAGCTTAACAGGCACATCGAACGCCCAGCCGGTTAATGGGGAAGGTAACAACATTCCAACTCCAGATATCATCGCGGCCTATGAAGCTGGTGATCTAAGAAAAAACGCTTCAATCGATTCCATAACCCTTAGCGGTGGTTTTTGGAAAGATGGCACTTATCCTATAATCAAAAAATTTAGGGATAACCATTCCTTACATAACAATCACGGCATGAATTGGCCTGTTTATCGTTATTCCGAGGTTTTGTTGTTTTTGGCTGAAGCTTTAAATGAACAAGGAGATGCTGAAGCGGCTACCTATTTAAATTTGGTGCGTACGCGTGCTGGATTGGGAGCGGCAGCAGGTGATCTAGGTGAAGCCATATTTAATGAAAGAAGAGTTGAATTGGCCTTTGAAAATAAGCGTTGGTTCGATTTGGTAAGAACAGGCAGAGCTGTATCCGTAATTACCGCTTATGGTAATAGGATTAAGGCCACTCCATCGGATTATTATTATCCAGATGGGGCAGCACCTAGAACGAATGCCTTCAGCAATATATCTTTGCTGTATGCGTTACCAGCATCTGAATCAGATTTGAGCCCTGAGTTTTAGGGTTTAAATAAGTGTTTATATAGGTGCCTATGTCTTTTACGAAGGCATAGGCATCTTACTTTTAATACAATTGGTAATATACCTATCCTAATTAATAACAATAATCTTATGTTTCGATTTCTTCTAACACTTTCCGTTTGCTTCCTGTTGACTATATCTTGCAACAGAGAAAAAGATACTAAATCAGGCATAGTGCAACAGCTTGATCCTAAAATTGAGAAACTTAAGTTGCAATCCGGTTTTCAGGCAGAACATCTATACAGTCCGTCTGAAAATGATCAAGGTTCTTGGGTAGCCATGACTTTTGATGATAAGGACCGGTTGATTACCTCTGATCAATACGGTACACTGTATCGTATGCAACTTGCACCGATCGGATCAGATCAACTCACCCCCAAAATCGAAAAACTCAAAATCCAAACAGAAGGGCAGATAGCGGATTCAGTAATTCAAATGGGCTATGCCCAAGGATTGCTCTATGCCTTTAACAGTTTATATGTGATGGTCAATCATCGTGGAAACGAGGAATTTGAAAAGACCAGTGGTTTGTACCGTCTTCAGGATACTGATAATGATGATCAGTATGATAAAATTACACTTCTAAAAGAGTTGAACGGTGCAGGAGAACATGGCCCACATAGTATTGTTATGGGTCCTGACGGTAAATCGCTCTATGTTATTGCCGGGAATCACACCGATATCCCCGATATGGATGCGTATAGGTTACCAAAGGTATGGCAAGATGATAATCTTTTCCCTCAGATTAAAGACCCCAGAGGACATGCTAATAGCCGTGGCGCTCCAGGCGGATGGATTGCCAAAATTGACCCGGAAGGAAAACAATGGGAATTGATAGGTGCTGGTTTTCGAAATCCGTTTGATATTGCTTTTAATGAGTTAGGTGATTTGTTTACATACGATTCCGATATGGAATGGGATATGGGCATGCCTTGGTACAGACCTACACGAATTTGCCATGTTACAAGCGGAAGTGAATTTGGCTGGCGTACGGGTAATGGAAAATGGTCTCCTGCCTACCCCGATAATTTGCCACCCGTTTTGAATATTGGTCAGGGATCGCCAACAAATGTAATGTTTGGTAAAGATGCCAAATTTCCAGCACGATATCGAAAAAGCTTGTTTGCTTTCGATTGGAGCTTTGGAATTATATATGCCATTGAGCTTAAGTCAAAAGGTGCTTCATACGTTGGGGAGAAGCAGGAGTTCTTATCAGGAATACCCTTGCCCTTAACCGATGGTGTCATCGGCCCTGATGGTGCCATGTACTTCATGACAGGAGGCCGCAGATTGGATTCTGACCTATACAGGGTCTACTATGATGGTGATGCCCAAGACACTGAAGTCATCGCTGAGGAAACCAAGGAAAACAAGATTCGGAAACAATTGGAAGCCTATCATACAGGTCCAAAAGAAGGAGCGGTTGATTTTGCTTGGCCTTTTTTGAACGATAATGATCGTTTTATTCAGTACGCCGCACGATTGGCTGTTGAGCATCAACCCTTAAAACTTTGGCAAGAACGGGTGTATCAAGAAAAAGATCCAGTTTCATTGATCCAAGGTATTATAGCTTTGTCAAAACATGCCGACAAAACACAGCGTGATCGTATGCTGAATACATTATTGGAAATTGACTATAAAGGACTTTCCAGTAGTTACCAGGTAGATTTATTACGCGCCTATGAATTGTCTATGTCTCGTTTTGGTTTGCCAAAATCTTCAATCCAAAATAGATTGATTAACAATCTTTCGCCTCGTTATCCGGCCAAGACAGATGTTCACAATCAATTGTTGAGTAAAATATTGGCCTATCTCGATGACCCCAAAGTAGCTGGCAAGACTTTGGCATTATTACATTCTGAAGAAGGGGGAAATGCCTCTGTAATGGCGAATTCCGATACCTACGATTCAGATCTGATTCTGAGAAACCCCCAATATGGAATGAGTATAGCCCAAACTCTCAAAAATATGCCTCCTGCACAGCATACCTATTATGGTACAGTACTGGGTAGTGTTACCAAAGGGTGGACACCTGAGCTTCGAGAGAGCTATTTTAAATGGTTTTACAAAGCATTTTCTTTCAAAGCGGGAAGAAGTTATATTGGTTTTATTGATAAGGCAAGAAAAAATGCTTTATCGCACGTTCCTAAGAATCAATTTGATCTTTATGATCAGATGTCAGGAGCTTCGTTGCTTACCGGATCTGGGAATGATTTGGCTACTGCTGCTGTGCAGCCAAAAGGACCTAGAAAAAATTGGAAAATGGAGGATATAGCTCCTTTATTGGCCGATGGTCTGGGAAGTAGGGATTTTGAGCAAGGAAAAAATATGTTCATTGCATCGAGCTGTACCACATGTCACAGCATACGGGGAGAAGGTGAAAGTATTGGTCCAGAATTGACACAATTAGGAACCCGTTTTTCCTTGGAAGATATGTTAAGGTCTTTGATCAACCCTAGCGATGCTATTTCGGATCAATACAATACAACAGTGTATTCCTTGGAAAATGGGCAATCGGTTGTTGGGAAGTTAATGAATGAAGACGATGAAAATTACAATATTTCCCAAAACCCATATGCCCCGGAGATTATCCGAAATATCCCTAAAGACCAAGTTATTCAAACAAAGCTTTCAACCATATCTTTAATGCCTCCAGGAACCATTAATCGCTTAAACGAGGAAGAACTAAAGGATCTATTGGCCTATTTAATGGCCGGGGGGAATTCTGATCATGCTATATATGAATAGCGATCGGTAAGCGGAGTACTAGAAGATTTTTTGTTAACTATAAGCAATAATAAAATGGTTGGTTTTAGATGTATACCCTTCTTTGGTACATATTTACGTATGGATAAGGTACATGTACTTACGCTAGGGTTTTTGTTTTTTTTTACAGGGATACATTGTCTGGCACAATCAAACATTAAGACAAATAGGGACATTGTTGACCCCTTAAAATTTGTTAAAAAGCAAATTGCATCTGAAAGTTATGAATCTGCTGGGATTTTTGATGTAAACAATGATAAGGTTCCTGATATCATTTCAGGGGCATACTGGTATGAAGGACCGGATTATTTTAAAAGACATTTTATTGGCTCTGTAAAACGGGTCGGGGAGTATTGGGATGATTTTTCTACCATTCCCATGGATGTCAACGGGGACGGTCATATTGATTTTATTACCGGCGGATGGTTTGGAAAAAGCCTACTATGGAAAGAAAACCCTGGGAAGGATGGCCAATGGAAAGAACATGTAATAGCCAATGCTGGAAATGTAGAAACGGCAAGAGCCTGGGATATTGATGGTGATGGTGTGCCCGAAATTGTACCTAATACACCCAATGATTCCTTGGTTGTTTATCGATTGGTGCTGGATGCAAAAGGAAAAGGAACCGGTACATTTAAATCATATCAAATCCTTGGTAAACATGGACATGGATTGGGTTTTGGGGACATTAATGGTGACGGGATGGGCGATTTGATTGTTCATAATGGTTGGCTACAGGCTCCTAAAGATCCTTATAATGAACCCTGGATTTTTAATCAACAATTTGAATTAGGTACTTCAAGCGTGCCAATTATTGTAGCAGATGTAAACAAAGATGGGCTGAATGACCTAATTGTAGGGCAAGCCCATGGCTATGGATTAGATTGGTATGAACAAAAGAAGGAGACAAAGACCACGAAATCAAATTGGATTAAACATGCTATTGACCCCTTTAATTCCCAATATCATACGATGCATTGGACCGACCTTGATGGAGATGGACAGGAAGAATTGATTACAGGAAAGCGTTATCGGGCCCACAATGGTAGAGACCCGGGCGGTCATGATCCAGTCGGTATTTATTATTTTAAATGGACAGGTGAAGGATTTAGTAAACAGATTATAGATT
>JAGLKG010000440.1 GCA_023141835.1 Maribacter sp.
GGAACAACAATATCGAACGGAATGGCATGGTCTCCCGATCATAAGTGGTTTTATTTTATAGATACCCCTGAATATGTGATATATCGTTATGCTTATGATGTTGAAACCGGTGATATCTCCAATAAAGAAGTTTTGTTCGAAATTCCAAAATCTTACGGTGGTGCTGATGGCATGTGTATTGATGCAGAAGGAATGTTATGGATTGCCCACTGGAGTGGTTCCTGTGTTAGACGATGGGACCCCACCTCTGCGGAGGTTATTGAAATTGTTGAAGTAAACGCCCCTCATGTTACATCTTGCTGTTTTGGAGGCAAAAATCTAAATACTTTGTATATTACTACCGCAAGAAGTGGTATGACCAAAGAACAATTAAAAAACGCCCCTTTAAGCGGAGGACTTTTTACCCACAAATCAAAAGTTTCGGGGATTGCCAATAGCTATTTTAAAAATAAGAATGAAGTATTCGGGTTTAAAAAATAAAGTTGCCATTATAACAGGAGCGGGAGAAGGTATTGGCTATTCTATGGTCACAGCCTTGATAGAGGCAGGTGCCAAAGTGGTCTTGAACGATCTTGATGTCAAGGTGGCCCAAGCCGCTGCCGCGAATCTTGGCAAGGACAATCCAGATAATTGTCTTGCCTTTGCAGGTGATGCGGGCGACGTGGCAACCATCAACAAGATGGTGGACTTTACCTTGGAACATTTTGGTAGGGTCGATTTTGTGGTTCCCAATGCCGGAATGACCTTATTCGGTGATTTTTTTGATTTTAAACCTGAGGATTTTCATAGAGTTATTAACCTGAATTTGCAAGGAGCTTTTTTCTTGGTACAGCGAGCTGCCAAGGAAATGATCAAGCAAGGTTCCGGCGGCAAAATAGTATTGATGTCTTCACAAGTAGGCATTAGGGCGTATCGCCATTTAACTGCCTATGGAATGACCAAGGCTGCTCTAAGGATGATGGCCATTAATTTAGCCTATGAATTGGGAAATCTCGGTATCAATATCAATGTTGTGTCCCCTGGGGCAACATTAACGGAACGAACCGCCTTGGAGCAGCCAGATTATGAAGGTATTTGGGCCAAGGTTAATCCCAATGGAAGAGTGGGCAAACCAGAGGATATTGCAAAAACCTGTCTTTTTTTACTATCGGACGAAGCCAAGCATATAAATGGCCAAACCATAGCTGTAGATGGTGGATGGACTACTGCTGGAAAATATCCGGAAGATTTGGAGCAAGAAACCTAATAATGTAAACCATGAAAAACACCTGTCTTTTGATTCTTGCATTATGCCTAACCTCATCTGTGCTGTCTGGCCAACAAGCCGTAAAAGAGCAGGCCATCCGTACATTGATCGATGAATACGCGCAGGCCCGGGAAACTAAGGACACTGTTTTACTGCGTAAGATATTGACGAACGAAATTGACCAGTTGGTATCCTCAGGAGTGTGGCGAAAAGGTTTTTCGGAATCGAAAAAGGGTATGCTACAAAGTTCTACGCAGAATCGGGGCTCCCGTACCCTCACTATTGAAAGCATCCGTTTTTTACATCAAACAGTAGCCTTGGTCGACTGTCGCTATACCATTCAACGACCCAATGGCAGCACTCGAAAAATGTGGAGTAGCTTTACAATGCAAAAGGAAGGCAATCAATGGAAAATTGCAGCTATCCGGAATATGTTGCCCGCCGGTTCACCAAAATAATACCTAAAAAAAATGATTAATTCTCCTCTTTTCCAGTCCTATACCCTGAATGGACTTTCCTTAAAAAACCGAATTATTATGCCTCCACTGACCCGCTCAAGGGCCACGGCACCTAAAAATACGCCGAATGCGCTAATGGCAGAATATTATGGACAACGGGTTTCTGCAGGAATGATTATTGCCGAAGCCACACAGGTTTCCCTGCAGGGCATGGGCTATGAAAAAACACCGGGCATTTATAGTCAAGAACAAATAGAAGGTTGGAAATTGGTAACCGAGGAAGTGCATAAAAAAGGCGGCACCATATTTTTACAGATTTGGCATGCTGGTCGTGTTTCCAATTCCAAGGTCAACGGACTTCAACCCATTGCCCCTTCGGCTAAAAAGGCGAAAGATACCTCAATCTATATTTTTAATGGAGCGCCCAACGGAGATGCCACTTTTGTTCCCGTCGAAGAGCCACGTGCCATGACCCAGGAAGATATTGTCCAGGTAATCGAGGAATTCAGGGTTGCAGCCAAAAATGCCATGTTGGCCGGTTTTGATGGCGTAGAGCTACATGCAGCCAATGGCTATCTAATCGATCAATTTCTGCGAAGTAATTCCAATGAACGAACTGATAACTATGGCGGAACCCAAGAAAACAGGACACGATTGCTGTTGGAGATCACTGAAGCCGTAGCCCAGGAAATAGGTCATGATAAAACCGGGGTTCGGGTATCTCCTTTTATTAGTTTTAAGGATATGAACGACCCTGAGATTCTGGAAACCATAATGGTAGCAGCCCAAAAATTAAATAGTATGGATATTGCCTATGTTCATTTATGTGAGGCCGATTGGGACGATGCCCCGGTCATCCCAAACGATTTTAGGATTCAATTGCGAAGTACCTTTAAAAATACCATCATCGCCACTGGAAATAAAACCCCGGAAGAAGCCAATGAACTATTGGGTAAAAATCTTGTGGACTTGGTTGGTTTTGGAAGAAAATACATTAGCAATCCTGATTATCCTGAACGGGTGGCAGCACAAGCAGAAATGAATGAAATAACCGATAACCATACCCTTTTTGGAGGTGGTGGGGCCAAAGGATATACGGACTATCCTTTTCTGGACAAATAGGCGATATCCCCTATTTATAAATACAGACTCCCGGGTTAGATTTTATAAAATGTTTGCCATAATTGACCGCCTTGGGGTCTGTACAGCCCTTTAAGTTTCTGATTTTTATTTTTCTAAAGTCAATGGGTTGTCCTTCACTTTGTAGAGCAATAAATCCTTCTTTCAAAAGCTTTCCATCTACTTTCATCTTAGGGTCATAACGATTGGCCACACCGCCTCCAATTTGCGGTTTGGTGTACTGCAATACTTCTTGCCCATTGATTAAATGCGTAACCAAGGAATCGCCCAAAACAATAAGCTCGGCCTTTACCCATTGGTCTCCAAAATAAGTTTCAGAGGTGGAATTAATGCAATGTCTTGGGTCGACTTTGCCCTGATACACAACATCGGTTCCTGGAGAGCACATATTGCCCGTTGGTCTTGATCTCCCTTCCTGGACTCCTGCCAAAAATTGCATTTCAACAGAAATTGGCCAATCTTGCTCCTTTGGCATCGTTCTAGGATCTTGGGAGTGGAACATTATACCACTGTTCTTTATGGTAAAACTTGGAGCACCCGGATGCAGTTCACCAACAAATCGATATTCCATTGACAGGTGGAAATACGAATAGGGACGGTTGTAATAGAGGTGCCCATATCGATCGTTGAAATCTCCTTCATAGTTGTCATACCGTACCTTGATCAAGTCTTTGTCGACCCTAAAGGTATCCCCATGGTTATCACCCGTTTCATAATGGTGAATTTTTGTGGTCCAATTATCAATGTCCTTTTCGTTGAACATATTTTCCCAGCCATCCTTTTCTGAAGATGTCTTAAGGCTTGCGCATTGAAACATTGACAGTACCAACAACGAACACCCCATTTTTCTTAAATTAGACCGCATAACTCACATTTTAGTAGATTCTTGTTGTAAGATACTACAAGTTTTAATCTGTTCATTGATTAGTGCCTTTAACCTACAACATTTTCCTATTTTTACTCCGATTTTCAAAAATCTTAACAACTATTACTAAACCCACCTTAATGAAAAATAGCTGTATTCTTTTCTTATCTATCGTTTTTTTGATCTCCTGTAAAACCACGCCAAAAAAGCTAGGGGAGTTTGAGGTACTTCCGTTACCACAAAAATTTGAAATCACTGGAGTAAGTGCTATAAATATCGATGCTTTAAAAGATTTTCATTCCAAGGATGGTTCCGAACTGCCTGTGCAAAGTGAACCATTCCAGAATCTAGAGGTGGTCGTCAGTGCTACTAATGCCCAATTGACTTTTAGCCTAGACGAAAACTTGGACGTAAAAGCCGAAGGTTACACACTTGAAATCACTGAAAATCAGATAAATATCATTGGGAAAGATGCAATTGGCCTTTTTTATGGGTTCAAGACCTTGGAACAGCTTATGATTGATGCAAAGGAACAACAAGTAAATTTACCCTTATGCACAATTGAGGACTATCCCTTATTGGCCTATAGGGCTATTCATTTGGATGTGAAGCACCACCTGGAAAAAACAGAATATTACTATGGTCTTATTGATAAATTGGCCAGTTACAAGGTCAATGCGATTATCCTGGAAATAGAAGACAAATTGAAGTTTAAAAGACAGCCAAAAGTAGCCTCAGCCGATGCTTTAAGCATTGATGCATGGAAAAAACTTAGTGATTATGCCAACGAGCAACATATAAGTATAAGTCCGTTGGTCCAAGGATTGGGGCATGCTTCCTTTATCTTAAAACATGAAGAATATAAATATCTACGGGATAATCCAGAGAGTGATTGGGCCTTTAATCCTTTAGATCCCAAAACGTACGAGGTACAATTTGATTTGTATTTAGACGCCATGGAGGCCACTCCACATGGGAAATATCTGCACGTTGGGGGTGATGAGGTGCATACCTCTGGTCGCAATAGTGGAAAATCTGCCCTAGAACTGCAATTAACTTGGTTGAGTAAGGTCAGTGCTTTTGCTGAAAAACATGGCCGTACACCTATTTTTTGGGATGATATGCCTCTAAAACAAGCAGACGTATATAGTCCAATGTTTCAACCTGCAATGACCCCAAAAGAAGTGGATAGTATCTGGGCCAAAAACGAACACAAACTCACTGCATTTCTGGATAAATTCCCAAAAAATTGCATCTATATGCGTTGGAATTACAGTTCACCTGAAGCCTATGGTAATACAAAGGCCATGGAATGGTTTAGAAGCCATGATTTGAAAGTAATGGGTGCCACCGCCGGACAAACACGATGGGTGCTTATGCCGCAATCGGAAAGCAATATGGACAATATCAAATCTTTTGCGGTCAATTCAATAAACAGTGGCCTCAATGGTCTTTTACTCACCCTTTGGGATGATGATTCGCCCCATTTTGAGCT
>JAGLKG010000441.1 GCA_023141835.1 Maribacter sp.
TAAAGCCGTTGAATGTTCCTGTAGGGCCATAAAAAGGACTGTTCGAGCTATTTTTACCATCTTCCAATTTACTTTTCAGAAATTGGATGGGTTCTTGGTCAGGCCTTAAATTAAGATCACCCATCAATATTACAGGTACATTATCAGCATTTATTTTTGTGATCATTTTATAAATCAGTTTGGCCGATTCTACTCGGGCCTTTTTGCCCCGATGGTCAAAATGGGTGTTGAAAACATAAAATTTTTCATTTGTCTTAATGTTCTGAAAAAGCCCGTAAGTACAAATTCGTTCCAAAGCGGCATCCCATCCCACGGAAATTTCCCCAGGTGTTTCTGACAGCCAAAACGTATTACTTTTCAATACCTTAAATTTAGTATGGTCATAATGTATGGCTGAGTATTCACCCTTTTGCTTGCCATCACCCCTGCCTACGCCAATATATGAGTAATTGATAAGGCTATTGTCTAAATACGTAGTTTGATGATGCATGGCTTCTTGTGTCCCGAAAATTTGTGGATTGTAGTGTGTTATCAAATTCACCATACTGGTTTTACGATCGTTCCAATTATTTACAGTGTCATTGGTGTTATCATATTTGATATTATAGGTCATTAACTTCATTTCTTGGCCAATTAGATGAACAGATAAAAATAGTAGGGACGAGATTATTGCTATATTTTTTTTCACAGTTAGAGTTTTATTTTTTCGTAAATTAAAACACAAGATAAATTATATATTTAGACAAAAAAAATGAAAGCTTATCTGCATCAAATTCATCCGGTCCTTCCCGTTAGGGATGTGGTGGAAGCTCTTGATTTTTATGTAAACAGATTGGGATTTAAAATTGCTTTCGCGGATGATAGCAAAAAGCCTACCTATGCAGGAATTATGAGAGATGGGATTGAAATACATTTGCAATGGCACGATGCCAAGGAATGGGAAATAGCTGTTGATAGGCCCATGCTTCGCATTGTGGCAGAAAATATTGAGGTACTTTATGAGGAGTTTGCGGATAAGGATGTATTTCATGATCACACTTTGTTAAGGGAAACAGCTTGGGGAACTAAAGAATTTGCTTTTTACGACCCTTTTAAAAACGGATTGACCTTCTATCGCGATGTTTAAAGAAGAAGCCCGGTAAATTAATTTACCGGGCTTCAAAAAACATTTGCATCTTAGCTAATGCAAATTGAATTATTGTCTCTGGGCTGCCGTGATTTCCCCACTTATACCGCTGAGGTCTTTTCTAAAAAGCCAAACTTCCTGTTCTCCTCCAACAGTAACCTCTTCCCAATCCTTTAAAAAATGGGCAAAGCTACCATCGCCATGCACTTCGTCATATTTTTTTGGAAACTCTATGTCCTCTCCCATCCAACTCGATTTGTTGAAAAATGATACAAAGACCATGTCCCGACCCTCTTTGGTACTGGGCATTTCATTGGTGTAGATACCATATGGATCATCGGGGAATTTCTCGGTCATAACCTTATGAATCTTCTTCATTAACCCAACGGCCTTAGCTCCCTTAAAACGCTTAATGTCGTAGATGCTCAAATGCAATTTGTTGACCATAAAATCTTTAGGAAAATTGGATATGTCGGTCTGAAATTTCCAATAGGTCTGATTCCAGTTGGGCATGGCATAGGCTGCAACATTTTTGTTCCAATCTTCACTATGACCTTCCTGATTCGGTCTATTATCGAGTGCACTCCAGGGTAAGGGCCCCGTGACCAAAACATATTTCCCCGCATTATCTCCGTTCGTTATCCAGTATGTCCTAGCCCCAAAGGCCCCTTCTGAATGGTATTTTTTGTTATGTGACGCCAATCCCTTCTCAAATTCAGCGATTTTTGTTGGATTTGCGGTTATAGTCGCATTTTCAATTATTAAATACTCATCAGTGGTCTGCGAGATTAACATGAGAGGTGCTAATAGCAGGATGTAAATTACTTTTTTCATGGTTCTAATTTTTGGTTGTTTTAATCAGTTTTCCCCGTCTTCGCTTTCCTCGGCCATTTTGGCCGCCTCGATGTCTTGTATGGCAAGAACAAACTCGGACAAGTTGTAATACGCATATTCTTTTACAATTTTACCATTGACGAATTGGGTGGTAAGATGCACAGGAATAACAAGTTTTTGGTTATTTCCTGATAGGGTTCCTTCCCAGGTAGCCCATAAATTGACCCAGGTTTCGTTATCATCGTCAATGACCATTTCGTGAAACATGTCCTTGTCGGTAAAACCATAGCTCGAAGTAGCCGCTAGGTTGGCCTTTAGCCCTTCCAAGGCTTCAGACACCGTTGTGGACTCCAAGGAGTTGTGGTACACTTTGGCAGTATCGGCATAGTGGGAAACCCAACTTTCCCAATTCCCGGCATTATAATCTTTGAGGAGTGCCTTTACGACATCAATTTCTGTTGATGCATTGGTGTAACGTTCGGGTCCTTTCTGTTGACAGGCGATAAATACAAATAAGGCAAGTACTAAAAAACTTAGTTTTTTCATTTTTAAAGTGTTTTGGTTAATAAGTAACCCCACCCAAGGGGCTTTAGAATTATTCTTCTGGGATATAGGCCATATCTGGTCGCATTCCTCCTCCAAAAGATTCATATTTCCCCAAACTTCCCATGAAGTCATTGTACGCATTTCTCCAATCTTCGCCCATTAATTCATTATTCTCTGCGATTTTAGAGGCATAGTCTAATGCGTCTTTAGCAGCAATTGCTACCATATAAAATTCCCCTCGTGTTCCAAAACCACTTCGATATAAGCGATAATTTAGTTTTGACCCTTTGCTTGCGAACAAGTTCTTTATAGCCAGGAGCTTCTCCTTGACAATGGCCCTATTTCCGGGAGTATAATGGTAGTAATGAAATTTCCTATAATCTTGTCCTTCAGGAGTTTGAGTAATTCCACTAGGCATATATGAAAGATTATTATCCAAGTGAATCACATAATTTTGCTCAATATCATAGCACTTATCCATTTTATCAAAAAGTGCTTCCATTTTGTCAGCTCCCATTTTTTTAGCTAAAGTTGCAAAATAGGGATTGTCCAATTGGGCCATATTTGCTATGGGTCCTACATATAAATATCTTTGATCGTCCATATTGGCGACTATCATATTTACTTCTTGTATTTCATGTTTTTTTAAATTTTCAACAAGTTCTTTAACGATGTTCTCATATTCCCCAACCATTGAAGGTTTAACAACGTCTTCATGAACCCAATACGCCTGAGAATCATCGTCTTGTGCCTGTAAGGCACTTATCGGAATTATAAATAATAACACAAATAGAAGTTGAATTTTGAATGTTTTCATTTTAATTTATTTATAGATTAATACTCTTCTTATATATCAATGGCCCTTTGCCGACGGGAATCTGAATCATTCAACTATTGGCGGATTTAACGTATATCCAAGCTGCTGTAAGAGTGCCAGTTCATTATAATAAACATCCTCTTGGGTCATCTTGCCTTCGCTATCAAAGGATATTTCGGAATACCCGCTCACAACGATACTTTTACCGGTAGCTGGAGCCTCGCCAAATACCCCGGTATTTGTGCCTTCAAAGGTCCACTTGGCATATAAATGTCCATCTTTGATTGTACTCCTGTCAATGGTGAGCTTTAGGTCAGGGAACCCTTTGAAGTATATGCCCATATTGGCCTCAAGCTCATTTTGGTTGGTCGCTACCTCAATTCCATTCAGATGTCTGATATAGTTTTCAGTTGAGATTGATCTTAAACTATCCATATTCTTTTGATTCCATGCATTTTCAATAAAACTGTTAAAATTGGCCGTAATTGCCCTTACACGCATGTCTACCTTTTGCTTACCATTCGGCTCGTTACAGTTGGTGACCAACAATACTATTGCAATCGATAATAGTCGCACTTTTTTCATAGCGAACCGGTTTAAAATTTCAAAAAGAAGCATGCTGATAGATGGTTACATTCACAAGGAATTGATTTTAGGGGTATGATGAAAGTGAAGAAGGATGAAGAGGTTTAAAAACTGTCCGAAAGCCCTTTTTTAGTTATCCAACACTACTTATGTTAAAAGTTGTATATTTAATACGCTCATTTCCCCCGGTGATAGCATAATTGAAATGAGAGCATGTTTGTTGAAAGCTGGCCTAACCCTCGTCTTTTCTTTATTGAATTGTTACACCGTTATTTCCCAGATTATAGATTTCAGTCGCGAAAACCCTTACAAAAGGGTGTTTGTGGATACCGATAATTTCGGGGCTTCTTATTTAGATATATTGGAAGCATCATATCTAGAGGCAAAGCCCGATTCACTTCAATTTTTAATGCTTAATGACTTGGCCTATTATTGGCATACTAGAAATTTAAAGACTTCTCTTGATTTCACAAAGAAAGGACTTGGGATTGCATTGAAAAAGAAAGACACCTTGTGGGAGGGAAGATTTCAAATAACCCAAGGGGCCATTCTACTTAGAATGGAGAAGTTGGATAGCGCATTGATTGTGCTTCATGAGGCAAAAACCAAGGTAAAAGAAAAAGACCTACCATTTTTAAACACCCAATTGGGTTACGTTTATGAAAGAAAGGGACAGTTAGATAGCGCAGCAGATTATGCAATGGAGTCTTTGCGAATTGGCGAAAAACTATTGGACAACAAGGCCATTGCATTGGCTTATAGCGATTTGAGCAATCTGTTTTGGAAGCAGTCCAAATTTAAATTCGGTTTGGAGTATGGCCTAAGGTCCGCAAAGATTTTCAATGAACGGAATATTAATGATTTGGATTATGGATTTACACTGTATGTAATCGGGAATAATTATCTGGGACTAAAGGAATATCAAAAGGCCTTAAATTATTTTGAGCATTCCAAGGCCCTAGGTGAACGGTACGGTTTTTATAATAATCTGAGCGATGTGTATATTTCCCAAGTTGATTTGTATACCTATTTGAACGCATTTGAAAAAGCTGAAAGTGCAGGCGAAAATGCTGTTAAATATGCACTGTTGCTGGATAATAATTTTATGCTGATGCGTTCTTGGCTCTCCATAGGAAAACTACAAAATATACAGGGGAAATATGTCTCGGCCATCGAAAGTTTACAGAAGAGCATAGCAATAGCGTCGGATGATTTTGGAGATGAATTTTATTTGAGCCAGGCATATGAAACCCTGGGAAAGGCGTTTGCGGGTAATTACAATTATCAAGAAGCGTATCAGGCCTTTGCGCAATATGATCATTTAAAGAACCAGATTTTCACTGCAGAGGCAGATGAAAGGATTTCACTACTCAGAACTGAATTTGATGTTGCCCAAAAAGAAAATACGATTCAATTGCAGGAGAACCAAATATCAAGACAAAGAACAAGACAAACTCTAATTATCATAATTGCCTGCCTTTTAATACTGTATTTGGTATTGCTTTATAAGGCCGTTCAGAATAACATCAGAAAGAACAAACAATTACAAATACAAAATGAGGAAAATGAGTTTTTATTAAAAGAAATCCATCATAGGGTAAAGAACAACCTTGAAATAGTTTCAAGCTTACTTGCGCTGCAATCTGCCCAACTGAGTAACCCTAGAGTTAAAGACGCTATGTTAAAAAGCCAGTACAGGGTGCAAAGTATGAGTATGATCCATCAAAAGCTGTATCAAGAGAAGAGCATGTCGTCTATTGAAATGAAAGACTATTTTAAGGATTTGGCCAGCTATATCGTTAATGTCTTTGATATGGGAGACCGAATACAGGTGATATTTGAAATGGGGCATATAGAGCTCGATGTAGATACCGCCATTCCCATTGGTCTTATTGTAAATGAACTTTTGACCAATTCCCTCAAATATGCATTTCCTTTCAAGAAAGAGGGTATTGTGCGTATAGGGTTAAAAAAAGAAGGCTCCCAATTGCATTTGAAGGTGGCGGATAACGGCATTGGAAAATGTGAAATTGAAAAAAGTATCGGAACCGGATTTGGCACCCAACTTATCGGTTTGTTGACCAAACAACTCGATGGGAAAATGGCGCTTATAATAGACAATGGTACTATTATTTCCTTTGAATTTCGAACCAACAAAGCAGCATGATCATGAATGAAAAAACAAGGATACTGGTCGTTGAGGATGATATGATCATTGCAGCCAATATTTCATTGCAGCTAACCAACCTAGGTTATGAAATTACTGGAATCGAAACAAGGGGTGAAGAGGCGCTCGCCCATGTACTGCTAAACGCCCCGGATATTATTCTTATGGATGTTAATCTGAGAGGAGATTTAGATGGTATAGAAACCGCTAGGGCCGTTCATAAGAACATAGATGTCCCGATTGTTTACCTTACGGCCAATACGGACGATATTTCATTTGCCAGGGCCAAAGAAACGCATCCTTTCGCCTTTATCCCCAAACCCCTCAACATTCAACAATTACAAAGGACCTTAGCTTTAGTAGAAGAACAGGTGAAAGAAAAAAAGGAGACTATTAAGAAAGATGATATTCCAGTTGAAGTAATGGACGACCGAATTTTTGTTCGTTCCAAAGGTAAAATGACCAAGCTTTTATTTACTGATATTCTATATATAGAGGCTGATCGAAATTATTGTAAAATCGTTACATCACAGGGCAACCACCTCTTATCTGTAACCCTGAGGATTATGGAAGAAAAATTACCGAAGCATTTGTTTATAAGAGTACACAGGTCTTATATAGTCAATATCTCAAAACTAGATGCGGTGGCAGAAGGCCATTTGGAAATTAACAGAAAGGTAATACCCTTAGGAAAATCACAAAAAGGATTTCTACTTCGTCGTTTGCAGACCATTTAATGGTGAAATAAACGGAATTCTGATAAGTAAAAACATGTTTTCGGACAGTATTTCGTAGACTTCATCCCCTCCCTTTGCAAATTGTGGTTTAAGAGTCATAATATGTAGTATGGTTATTCAATAGTACTGACAGATAAATTATACTACGATGAAAAAATTATTGATTC
This sequence comes from Maribacter sp., assembly GCA_023141835.1. Taxonomy (GTDB): domain Bacteria; phylum Bacteroidota; class Bacteroidia; order Flavobacteriales; family Flavobacteriaceae; genus Maribacter_A. The sequence goes on from JAGLKG010000441.1 coordinate 6,980, forward strand.
TAATTCTATTTATTTTATTAGGTAATCTGGCTATTGGGCAGGAAAAGCTTTTTTTGACCATGGAATTTATGAAGGTTGATGAAGACCAGCAGAATGCCTATGCGGAAACCGAGAATTTTTGGGAAAAAATACACGAACA
>JAGLKG010000442.1 GCA_023141835.1 Maribacter sp.
GAGACCAAACTCTCGAATTTCGTAAGTACGGATTATATTTTATAGGAATACTTATGTCAAAGAGAAAGACCTGTCAGGTTTGCGAAACCTGACAGGTCTAACACATTAAAGAAGCCCAGGTTGACCTAGAACGTTGTTATTTTTAGATGAGACCTGATATCGGATAATGAAAAAATAGGAAGTTTCGTTATCGAAATTGCTAAAAAGCGTAGGGATTAAATTGATATATTGTTCCCAGCTAACACCAAGCCATAACAATTTTAAAATTAATACTTATGGCGGACTTTCAAAAAATTCATCTCGGCTCCTAAACCACTTAAACCCTATAGTTTTTTAGCTGATGTTAGGCCCTCTTATTATCCAATTATACAGAGCAATTCTAACATACTTTTTCAATTGGTTAAGTTCTTTGACTCCTTGATAATCAATTTCTGTATTCGCAAAATCCATGTAAAATAAGCGTCCTAGGTGAGCTACCGAACTGCGTTTACTGTATGCTTTGCCAAGGTATCGGGTAAACTCAGGAGTAGTTAGAGAGCAATACCTAATCATAAAATCCTTGAACCTTCGGGTAAGTTTGTATCTTTTTTGAGTACATTCTGCACATACTTCAGCCTTAAAACCATTTATTTCACCTTCTAAGTCAACTAGATTTTCTATAGCAGATATTAAAGCGATATAGCTCATACTGGGAGAGTTTTCCTGTATGTCAATAGAATTGTAATAAAGAGCAAGTGACATTCTGAATCTTCTGAGGTGTATTGGGTTAAGGGTAAAATAATTCTTAAAGAAGATCTCAGCTTTTTTTGGAAAAGCCACTTTATCACCATAGACGTTTTGCTCTTTAAAAAAATGAGAATCATTAATCTCTATTTCTTTTTGTCCTTCAATTAAGCTGAACTCTGGAGAAAAGTAGTTATCACCGAGCTCACCCTTTTCAAGTGAATAAGCTTTTACTACAAAGAAATTGGCATTGCCAATTAGAGAAAGAAGTGCCAATATTTCTTTCTGGAAATCAAGATGTCTAAACGCTTCTTGCAATTTTTTAAAATCGTCATCTTTAATGAAACCTAATTTTTCATAGTCATTGTAACAACTTGAGTCATACTCCAAAACTATTGGGGGCATTTTGTAAACTCCAACTTGATATTCAGGCCAAGTGTTTTTGCCAAGCCCCATTTGAAATATCCCCGGGATCTTAAAAGTCCCTGAAATAGGAATGTTTGAGAAAATAATCCTTCTGTGAAAAGTTTCATCAAAAGTCCAGTTCATTACACTCTGTTTTAAAATGATGAAGCCTAATGTTAAAGAGATGCATCGTTTCAATGCTGCATATCGACCGATAACGAAGTTCGATGTTTTTTGGTTTTTAACCAACAGCAAGTAGTGGGTTTTTTAAATAGTTGTAAACAATGTACTACAGAAATATAAAAGGGTGTCTAAAAGTACTGGAATCATTATATTGTCAGGTTGAGCGCCCGCTAACAGACAAGTCCCTACCTAAGTTATGCTTATGCTCACTCGATAGTTACATCTGGCTGCTGGGTATTCACCTCCTTAGTATTTTCACTAGTGTTCAATCTTGCCGCTTCCTTTTTGATACTCCCATACACAAAAGGGGCAAGCATTAAACCTATAAATGTTTTTGGATAATTGGGCATTCCGTTAATTCCAATATCATCACTGGGCTTTTCGCCTTTGGGCATATGAAAAGTACCAAATAAATGATCCCAAATAATGACATCACCGCCGTAGTTAGAATTTCCTTCCTCGATTTTTTTGGAATGGTGGTAACGATGATTCTTTGGGGAGGAAAAAATATAGTCGAAGGGCCCCAACAGCACATCCATATTGGTATGTTGAAAACGACCAATCGTTCTCCCTACCAATCCGGTCACAAAAAC
>JAGLKG010000443.1 GCA_023141835.1 Maribacter sp.
AATCACCTTCACTTTCCCCGAGACCAGTAAAGTCAAAGCGTAAAACACCGAATCCGTTTGAAGTTAGGGCCTTACTAATGTTCTTTATGGCGGATAAGTTTTTATTGCACGTAAAACAATGTGCAAACAGTGCAAAATTATGAGGATGCTGATTGGCTGGAAGCTCTAATCTCCCTACCAAAGATTGTCCTTCATTATTCTTGAATATTATTTTTTGCAAATTCATTCCTATATTGGTTTAAACTAGTTCATTAGGTCGGGAACGAACCCAAATACTAACCCCTGTCTATTTTAACATAGATTTTCCTCTTAAATCAGTATTAAAAACGATTCCCAATCGCAACCTATTATAATTTATAGATGAAAAATGGTTTTTTAAATACCCCATCTCTAGTTTGAAGTTTTGAGTGAATATGTATCCTATTCCCAAATGCAATCTGTTTTGATTGAAAAGCGAATCTTGTAGGTTAATAAATAGTTCATTGTAGAATTTTAAATAGAAATTGTCCCATATGGGGTGTGTCAATAGGAATTTATATCTTGTTCGATGCGATAGATCAGTACCCATAGGATTAAGTTTCCATCGACTTTCGATCCTGATTCTATTGCAAATGCCCAATTTACCCAATTTCATCTTGTGTGATAGTTCTTCATATAACCAGTGTTGTTGCACCCCTAGCCCTTCTGGACTATCTATAAAAGGTTTTGAATCTAAATAGGCATAGCCCCAGGTTCCCGAAAATTTTGGACTGATTCGATACCTAAGTCCTGTTCTAAAAAAAACAAATTCGTATCGATGAAAAACCTCATAATTTCTGAGTATCCCAATAATAGGTATGTTAAATCTTTCTGATAATACATGCTTACCAGAGACAACAGTCCAAGTGCCTAAACAATTTTCCTTGTCTTTTTGCGACCTACAGTTGAAATGAATAAAAAACACTAAAGCAACAAAAAGTATTCTAAGCCACATTTATTTCGGTTTACAGAGGCAAAGGTACTTTTAGGTATCTGCGAAAATCCTGATAAATGTCAACTTTTTCAGACTATTGGCAAGAAACTGTGGTCTTTTACTATGTATTGTGGGTATAGGCCTTTCTAAATTTGAGATATGTATTGGGCAATAAAAAACTGCCCAAAGATTGACTGCATAAGGTCATGGAATGTCAAACTATTGGGTCCGCGAATTGGTGACTACTTCTAATTTTATATCGTTTGTTTAAAAAGAGACCTATCGGGTTTCTTGCCAAAGACAGGCAGGTAAAACCTGGTAGGTCTTATATTATTTACAAACCGTTTTTTCGGTCTGGAGTATCATTCCAGGCTAAAAACCTTGGTTTCTTTAAATGGGGAAGTGTCCAACTTGGAAATATCCTCACGATATGTCTTCCATTTATCCTCAAAGAGGGCATTGGTTTTTTGCAATGCTTTTTTCAGGTCTTCCTCTGCGAATTGGATTAACCTTCTCTCGGTTTGGGTGATTCCCGTCTTTCGTGACCCTACATACGAGCTTGCAGTTCCTATACGTTGCATAACAGTTATTTCGGGATTTCTTGTAATCCCTTGTCTTTTATCTTCTTTGCCAAGGTAAAGAGCGATGACGGAATCAATTTGTTTTACAATGTCCCTTGACGCTTTTATCTGATTCTTGAATTTCTTCTTGTCAAGCTCCTTCTTATATTTGTTGGCAACGTTTTTACTCTCAACAAGTTGTTTTACCGCATCTGCCGCAATTTGTTTCATGCGGTTGATTTTTTTTGAAGTTTCGTAGACCTCATTGATTGAAGATGTTGAAACACTTAATCTTGGATCCGACTTCACCTCGATTGTAGTCTCCTCATTTATTTCACCGAAACTCACTTTGATTTTATAGGTTCCAGGTTTTACATCACTTCCTCCGGGCTCATTTTTACTTTTTGAGATTTTTCTAGCTGGTCTATCCGGCCCTTTTTCATCCATATTCCAGTAGATACGATGAA
>JAGLKG010000444.1 GCA_023141835.1 Maribacter sp.
AACGAAAGATCATTGCTATAATCATCCTCAATGAACTTCGACTTTTTCCAAAAGCGTCCCAATTTCTTTTTCTTGGTCTTTTTCATCGCCTTTCGAAGTTTCTTGGAAGCCAGTTCTTCATTTCCCTCAAAAACAATATCCTTTATCTTTACTTTATCACCTTTATTAATATTAATGACCATTTTTCGCGCATTGGTCTCAGAAGTATCCTTTACCGTAATAATATTGACCTTTGCATTGAGGTATCCTTTTTTTCTAAACTTATTCTCGATGTAGTTTTTACTATTTGCAATAAGACTTTCTGTGATTTTCTTTCCTTTTTTAAGGTCGGTATCCTTAACTATTTCGTCTAACTTTTTTTGTTTAACACCATTTAGTGTTACTTCAGACAAAGTAGGACGCTCTAGAATGTTCAATTCAAGAAAAACATTATCCCCTTCAATATTGGTAATATAAAAATCAATATCGGTAAAAAGCTCTAAACCCCACAATTTATTGATTATAGCACTTATTTGCTCACCTGGCAATGTTATAGGTTGGCCGACCCTCAAACCTGTATAGGTTTTTACGGTCTGCTCATTATAACTTTGAAGCCCGGTTACCTCTAGTCCCCCTAAAATGTACTTCTTACCGTCCTCATAGGGAATATCCTGTGCTAAGGTAAAAGTGGTAATAAAAAGTAGTAAGAAGGTAATATAAAGTTCAAAGGATATGAACTTTTTCATATCGCTAGTTGAGTTGTTCGCTAGTTTTTCCAAATCTTCGTTCTCTGTTCTGGTAATCCAAAATGGCACCCACTAAATGGTGCTCTCTAAAATCAGGCCAAAATACATCTATAAAATATAATTCGGCGTACGCTATCTGCCAAAGCAAAAAATTGCTTATCCTATGTTCCCCACTGGTACGGATGAGCAAATCCACGTCTGGTAAATCGTGCGTGTAAAGATGGGTATTTATAATGGTTTCATCAATACTTTCAGGAGAAATTATATTATTTTTAACTTTGACAGCAATCTGTTGTACCGCATTTTTCAATTCCTCTCTGGCGCCGTAACTTAAGGCCAAGGTAAGGGTCATCCCTGTATTCATCTTGGTTTTTTCCATAACCTCAATAAGCTCTTTATATGCTCTAGGCGGTAAGGATTCAATATCGCCAATAGTATTCAACCTAACATTGTTTTTATCAAAAGTTTTAAGTTCTTTTTTTAAGGAAGAGACAAGGAGTTTCATTAAGGTGTCAACTTCGAATTTTGGTCGCTTCCAGTTTTCTGTAGAAAAAGTGTAAAGCGTAAGATATTCTATTCCAATCCGAACACTACTTTCAACCGTTTTTCGCACGGTGCTGACACCATTTTCATGGCCAAAAACTCTTAATTTCCCTTTTTGTTTGGCCCAACGACCATTGCCATCCATTATGATGGCAAGATGCCTCGGTAAATTTTGATCGTTAATTTCTTCAATAGTGTTCATGCAGTATTACTCAAAACAATCGGAACAAGGTTTTCTACCAAAGGTATATGTTAAAGTAACCCCGGAGAAAACATACCAATCATCACTAAAAATATTCCCGAAAGCCACGTCCAACTGTTGATTAATATTTGATTTCTCGGGATTGCTGGCATCCAAGTTATCTGTAAAGGTATATCGAGCGCCTATTTCGGCACCCAAAATCAAAAATTGATTCAATCTTCTTTTAACCCCAACGGTCATGGGAATTGCAAACGAACCATCCTTCTGGCCAAAATTAATTTGCTGACCAGCATCAATATAATCATAGTCATATCTAAAATAGGTGACACCTGTATAAAGGTAAGGCGTAAAAGCAAGACCTAATTTATGCAAGTTGTACTCAACAAAATTAAATTCCAATCCGGCCGAAGCCTCAAAAACGGAGTTCTTGACCACATACCCTCTCTGTTGCCTAGAGGATTGGTTTGATTTTGAATCGTTGGCCACAAATTTACCATAAATTAAACTTGCTCGCCAAGCATATCTTTTACTTTTATTCCATTTGAACAATCCACCTAAGGCAATATCGGACGGAAGTATAAAGTTGGTTTGGCCAACGTCTCCAATGTTGTTCGCCCCTCCTACAAATCCCCCCACTTCATACGTCTGGGCATTCATAGTTACGCCAAGGAAAACAAAAACTAAAATAACGCAGTTCCTCATAAATTCAAAAAGTTTACAAATATAGTCCATTCAACGGTTTGCCCACCCACAGATTAAGTTGGGGCCCTTCTTGGTAAACAGGTTTTGGTGGCAAATATTGTTTGTTGAAGTGTTCAATTACGCCTATCCTCACCCCATAGGAGTTTGTTCCGAAGTGTTTTTAGAAAATTTTCAGATTTATACTCTATCATTTTAATTGTAAAAGGAGCTTTTCGAACTTCGATTTCCGTTCCGTTTTCCAAAGTTGCTATCCTAGAATCCAAAGAAACCAAATGATTGTCCTCCCTACCAGAAACCTTTAAACGGATAACAGTATCATCAGAAATTACCAAGGGCCGGGCATTTAGATTATGTGGTGCAATCGGAGTAAGCACAAGCGATTTGGCAGTAGGGACTATTACTGGTCCACCACAGCTTAAAGAGTAGCCCGTTGAACCTGTTGGAGTAGAAACTATGAGCCCGTCTGCCCAATATGACGTTAAATACTCTCCATTTAGATGCGTTTCAACCGTAATCATCGATGTGGTATCCTTTCTGCTTACCGTTATTTCGTTCAATGCAAAATTGAGTTCGCCAATCTCTTGGGCCTGGGAGCCAGCATTAACTTCGACCAAACTTCTTTCGACAATGGCATAGCCTCCTTGAACAAATTCCTGGACCACTTTCCGTACTTCTTCTTTACTAAACGTAGAAAGAAACCCTAGACGGCCCGTATTCACTCCTACAATAGGTATTCCTAAATCACGAACATATGTAGTTGCCCTAAGAATAGTACCATCTCCCCCAAAACTAACAAACATATCGAAAGAGGAATCGAGCCCATGTCTTTCACTGAAGGCAGAATATTCATCTACATTAAGTTTTTTCGCTAAATGGTTCCTGAAATTCTCTTCTATGGCTATTACTGCAGATTCTTTTTCTAATTCATCCAATAATTCGCCAACATAGTCGAGCGTATTGTCGTGATATGCTTGTCCGTAAATGGCAACCTTCATATCTCTTATACGTTTAGATATTTATCTAAATAATCAGACCTCTGCTTTAGGTCTTCGATAAATTGGTCGTCTATGTTCCCAAAAAGAATATTATAGTTATATCGCCTAAAGGTCTGCATGACTTCGTTTAGATTTGTACTACTGATTTTGAGCGTTATCTGCACGACATCATTCCGCATTTCAGAAATAAAACCGCCAATAAGCTTGCCATTATTACTTTCCACTATTTGGGCAATCTCGCTAAATGAATAGTCTTTTGCTCCTTTGGCAACGACCAGAATACCACCTGGCTCCGTAAAAAATGGAGTGTTTATGAAAACACTAACGACGTCGGTTATGTCGTAGTATCCCAAAACCTCTTCTTCATTCCCCAAGACCGGAAGTAGGTTAGCCTCATTTCTCGTGAAGATCTCTAATACATCCAACCAACTTGCATCTTGTTTGACAAAAAAAACTTCCAAATTATGTCGGTAATCCCCAATCTTTTTATCCACTTCGAAATTCTCCAAGTCATTTTTACTGAGAACACCTAAAAACCTATCTTCCTCAACAATAGCTATATGTGAAAAGGTATTTTCCATAAAAAATTGAACCAATTTCTCAAGGGGCTCATCCAACTTAAAGACAGGAATATTCGTAATTATATGACTTTGGATCTGCATAACTTAAAATATAACGCAAAATACTAATTTAATATATCAAAAGGTATGCCTATTTTGTATTTTTGCTTTCTTTTGATATGATATTATCTTATGACAAAATTAAGCGTAAACGTTAATAAAATTGCAACACTTAGAAATTCCCGAGGTGGCAATGTCCCGAATATTATTAAGGTAGCGACAGATATTGAATCTTTCGGCGCCCAAGGAATAACCATACATCCAAGACCGGATGAACGGCATATCAAATATCAAGATGCGCACGATTTAAAAAGTGTGGTGACCACCGAATATAATATTGAAGGAAATCCCATTCAACCGTTCATGGATTTGGTTTTGGAGGTAAAACCAACCCAAGTCACCCTGGTTCCCGATGCAGAGGATGCCATTACCTCGAATGCAGGTTGGGATACCATTAAACATAAAGACTTTTTAAAAGAGATCATATCCACTTTCAAGGAAAACCATATCAGGACATCGATTTTTGTAGATGCTGATTCAAAAATGGTCGAGGGTGCAGCCGAAACCGGCACGGATCGCATTGAACTTTATACGGAAAGTTACGCAGAAGCGTACGGCAAGGGTAATCTAAAAGGAATTAGGCCTTTTATTGAAGCCGCACACGTTGCCAATAAACTACATCTAGGTATTAACGCAGGCCACGATCTTAGTTTGGATAACATTAAATATTTTAAGGAAAACA
>JAGLKG010000445.1 GCA_023141835.1 Maribacter sp.
AGGTAGCAACCAAACCAAGACCAATGATATCCAAAAAGTTGATTTTTATAGTGTGTGTGCTCTTTAACTACTATATCGGCCTTGCACAAAAACCAGTCCTATATAAACAGATTGATACTACTAAGCTATTTTTGGAAGTACATAGCCCTCCACAATTAGATAAGGCCAAAACATATCCGGCCATGGTTTTCTTTTTCGGTGGTGGCTGGGTCGGAGGAGATAGATCACATTTTTTGAACCACGCAAAGTACTTTTCCAAAAGAGGGATTGTTTGTTTTCTTGCGGATTATCGCACCCGAACAAAAAACAGGACCACACCCTTTGAATCGCTTAAAGATGCCAAATCGGCTGTCCGTTATATTAGAAAAAATGCATCCTCTTTTGGTATTGACCCAGCTAGAATTATTGCTTCTGGAGGATCAGCTGGGGGACATCTCGCTGCTTCGACGGCATTCATAGACGGTTATAATGAAGAGACTGATGATGTGTCCATCAGTTGTATTCCTAATGCTCTCGTTCTGTTCAATCCCGTTATTGACAACGGACCCGGGGGTTACGGATATGAAAGGGTCGGAGATGAATTTAAAAACTTTTCACCCCTACATAATATCAAAAAAGGGGCCCCGCCCACCATCTTTTTCCTTGGAACCAAAGATGTGCTGGTACCTGTAGAAACTGCTAAATATTACAAAACGGTGATGGAAAAAGTCGGAAGTCGGTGTGAACTGAAATTATACGAAAATGAAGGTCATGGGTTTTTTAATTATAGAAACTTTGAACATTATGGAAAAACAGTCTTTGAAACAGATGTGTTTTTACAAACCTTGGGATATTTGAAAGAGGGGCCAATCGTAAAAATTGAGTAATAACAATTGTCAAAAAGATGTATAAACAGAATTATGATACTACCAAGTATTATTTATAATTGAAAAAATATTTTTCTAACTTCTTTCTCTTCCAAAACACATTATGAAAAATAGCAGAATCTTTTTGCGTATTGCGGCTATCTGCTCCTTTCTTGGTGCCCTAACTACGGCGTTATTAATGTTTCTTCCAAATCCAGAAGCCGGAGACTTTGAGACAAAAACACTTTTATACAACAATGGATTATACCTTGGCAAGCTTTGGATTTTGTTTCTCCATCCACAAGCAAATATTATCGCGAGTTTAGGAATTGCATATATTTTATGGAGAAAAAATCCGTTTCAAATAATCATTGGCACCCTTTTTTTGTTGACTTGGGCCTATACTGAAATGTCCCAGCAGGCGCTATTGATAGATGCGCTTAACCAAATTTGGCGACCAGGGTATATAAAAGCGGATAACGAGGTTACAAAAAACATGTATGAAACATTGATAAAAACCGCAACTGGCATTTCCGATAGTAACTATTTTTTGGTTATATATGGTTTTGGAATCGGCACACTGCTCTACGGATTGGCATTCATTAAAAGTCAGGGCCTATCAAAATGGATCGGCGTTACCCTTATATTTATTGGTATTTTAAGTCTCTTATCATTTTTGAGGTATTATGTAGGCCTTTCCTTTTTAAATGGTGTTGTTGATTGGTCTTACACATATATTTATGCGTACCTCCAGCCCATGGTTAGGATTGCCATAGGTATTTGGGTTCTTAAAAAAATCAAGAGCCAATTCAACCAAACAATGGTGTAGCCAAATACCCTTAATTTTATTTAAATAGTATCCTAAGACCCTATTAATCAAAGGGAGAAATTAGGTTTTTTGGCATATTTCCCTTACCTTTTAGCTTATGATTGGCATGGAAAAATCAGAGAATAAGGAGTTTTTGGAAAAATCCATACACCATTTGGAAGCAACTGGATTTGAGAATATAAAAGCGGATATTGAAGGGTATGAAACGCCCAAGTCCTATTTAAAAATGGGAAGCAAGGTCAAAATCACTCCAGATATAGTAGCTCTAAAGAACGGAATAAAATATTTTTTTGATATTAGTCTTAAGTCCGAAAAACCACGATTGCTCAAATCAAAATGGCTGTTCCTAGATGCTTTAAGTAGAATGAAATCCAATAGATTCCGTATAATTACAACAAAGGGCCACTACAAGTTTACAGACAATCTATTAGAGGATATTAATCTCGATTATAAATCTCCCATTAGGATATAGATATTCCATTTTTATTTAATAGGACCTTTATGATTTCAACATACCTATATGTGGAATCCCATCTTCTAAATAACCTTCCCCTACTTCATAAAAGCCAAGCGAGTTATAGAACTTTTTGAGATAGGTCTGGGCAGAAAGGTGAATGGTAGTCTCGTTTAAGTGTTCTTTGGCCGCTTGTATTGAAGCATTCATAATTTCAATCCCGTAACCATATTTACGTTCAGATTGTTTTACCACTACCCTTCCAATACTGGCTTCCTTAAAATAATCGCCTGCTTTGAAGATTCGGGTATAAGCTACCACTTCATCATTCTTGGTTGCAATTACGTGCAGTGCTTTTTGGTCTTTACCATCCAAATCTTGGTAAACACAATGCTGTTCCACCGAAAAAACCTCTATACGCAACTGTAATATCTTATACAATTCCTCAATAGAAAGCTCTTTAAAGGTCTTTACATCAATACGTACCATTAATCCTGTACTATTACTTGTTTCATGTCGCACTTCCCAAATTCTGGTTGAATATTCACATGGTTTATTCCATATTTATGGTACATTTCCTCCTCAATTTGATTCAAAATAACATCAAATTCAGAAATCTTGATATCCTCCATAAAATCAATATGGGCCTCAAGATGAACCTCATCCTCATTCAATTGCCATATATGAACATGGTGTACATTTTTAATGAGGTCAATTTTACCAATGGTTTCAACAATTTTTTGAACATGAATGGTATCTGGGGTAAACAGCATCAAAACCCTAGTGGATTCCTTTAAAAGATTAAGGCCCATGTAAATCAAATATATTGCAATGGCCAGGGTCAGCGTTGGATCTACCCAATACCATTGGTAATATTTCATTAATAGTCCACCGACCAATACAGCAACCGATGCCATCATGTCTGTAAATAAATGCAAATATGCCGATTTCATGTTCATGTTGCGTTCAGCATCTTTTTTAAGTAAAAGTACGCTAAAGCCATTTGCCAAAATTCCTAATAAGGACAACCAAATAACCAGATTTGATTCAATATCCTTCGGGGCCATAAACCGCTCAATCGCCTCAATAATCAAAATTATTGCCACAATAATCAAAGTAGCTGCATTTACAAACGCAGCAATAATTTCAGCTCTTTTATAGCCGAAGGTTTTATTAGTAGAAGCTTTCTTCTTGGATAGTACCGTTGCAACATAACTGACGATCAGCGATAATACATCACTGAAGTTATGTAGGGCATCTGATAATAATGCTAGACTGCCAGATATTAAACCTCCTATTACCTGTGCTACTGTAATTAGTATATTAAGAAGTATTGAAACTATGAGGTTTTTTCCTTTTAAATCCTTATGGGTATGTGAATGGTTGTGATTGTGGTTATGTGCCATATACTGCAAGGAAAGGTGAAGGTATGCTACAAATTAGGTCTAAATAATACTAACTATATCAAGAACACGGTATTTTCTCAATACGTCTTTCATGTCTTCCACCCTCAAATTCTGTTTTTAGAAAAGTCTGTACCATTTCCAAAGCCTGGGGCAATGAAATAAAACGAGCGGGCAAACTTAAAATATTAGCATCATTATGTTCACGTGCCAAATGAACAATCTCTTTGTTCCAACAAAGGGCACATCTAATTTTTTGATGTTTATTTGCCGTCATTGAGGCGCCATTGCCGCTGCCACAGATGATAATCCCGTAATCCACCCTTTTTTCCTCCACATCTTTAGCCACTGGGTGAACAAAATCTGGGTAATCCACACTATCCGCCCCATCGGTACCATAGTTGATTATCTCAATTTTCATAGACTTTAAAAGTCCCATTATGGCTAATTTATATTCTGTACCTGCATGATCGTTACCTATTGCTATTTTCATTTTCGTAAGAGTGAGTTCATTACAAATGTACAAATACATTGTTATTCACAACAATAAGTAGGGAATAGCGTTATAGTAAGAAATGTGTATAAGCATTGTTATTAACTTTCCTATTATGACGGTTCGTCTGTTCATAAATACACCAAAAAAAATAACATTTAAATTTTGTTATTGATTTTATATTTCGTCTTACTAATCCTTGAGATAAAAAAAGAATTTACTTCTAAAATAATAACAGAAAGATATTAAACATAATTGTATCGTAGTTAACAATTGTCTACTATTAATTTATCAATAGTTTTATGTTAGAATAGGTTATTAACCTAGTTTAATAAAAATTATAATTCGCTGATTTATAAGCAGAATGATGTCTAATAAATTGTCAATAAACTATAAAAACGGTTCAATGTCTATTTTAATACATTTATTTATATCCATTATCAACACCCTATCATAACCATCATTTTATATTTTAAATTAATAATAAAAATAATGATATTATTATATATGTTGATAACCTATATTTTATAAACTCAAAGTTTCAGTAAAACTTCAAAAATGTAGGTAATGGATTATAATTTGTAATTTTCCACCCAAATAAAAAATTTTAATGTCAAAAAAGAAAAAGAAAGCAAGAAACCATAGAAAAAACGAACTAACAAAAGGAATCTTCACAGTACTTGAAAAAGAGCCAAAAAAAAGCTTTACGTATAAACAAATTGCTTCTAGGATTGGGGTTACAGATGCTCATGAGAGAAATGAACTTATTAAGAAACTCTCACAGCTCAAAGAATCAAAACGGGTTTTAGAAGAAACAAGGGGGCATTATAGAGCAATTGCCTCAACAAAAACATACCACACAGGTACAGTGGATATTACAGGAAGGGGAAATGCCTATATTGTCGTTGATGGTATGGATGATGATGTTTTCGTACCTTTTAATAAATTAAGGAAAGCCTTTCATAAAGATACCGTAGAGGTTTATATTTTCCCAAGAAGGAACGGTAAGAAATTAGAAGGTGAGATAACCAAGGTTATTGAGCGAAAAAAAAATAAGTTTGTTGGTATTGTAGATATGCAAAAATCGTTTGCATTCGTAAGACCCTCAGATTTTAGAATGTATACTGATATTTTTATTTCTAAAGAAAATATTGGAAACGCTTCCGATGGTGATAAGGTAATCGCTGAAATCACTGAATGGCCTGATAAAGCCGATTCTCCTTTTGGAACCATTACCGATATTTTGGGTAGACCAGGTGAGCATCAAACTGAGATACATTCCATTTTGGCCGAATATGGGCTTCCTTATGAGTTTCCAACAGAAGTGGAGGAATATGCCAATACCCTGGATACCTCTATACAAGCACAGGAAATTACAAAAAGAAGGGATATGCGCGATGTGCTGACCTTTACAATTGATCCCAAAGATGCTAAGGATTTTGATGACGCCCTGTCTTTTAAATTTTTGGATAATGGTAATTACGAGATAGGTATCCATATCGCCGATGTTTCACATTATGTACAACCCGATACCATTTTGGACGATGAAGCATATGATAGAGCTACATCGGTTTATTTAGTGGATCGTGTGGTGCCTATGTTACCTGAGGTATTATCCAACAATGCTTGTTCGTTACGGCCTAATGAGGAAAAATATACATTTTCTGCCATCTTTGAATTGGATGCTAATACTATAATAAAAAATCAGTGGTTTGGGAGAACGGTCATCGATTCCAATGAAAGGTTTGCTTATGAGGAAGCACAATATATTATAGAAAACGGTAGTGGGGATATTCCTAAGGACATTTCGATTAGGGGGGATGCCTATTCGGTTTCCGATACGGTGGTAGAAGCTACGTTGATATTGGATAAATTAGCAAAGACTATGCGTTCAAAAAGAATGCGGGAGGGTGCAATTTCATTTGATAAGGTTGAAGTACGGTTTAATCTCAACGAAAAGAATGAACCAGAAAGTGTTTATTTCAAAGAAGCGAAAGATGCCAACAAACTCATTGAGGAATTTATGTTGTTGGCCAATAGAAAAGTAGCTGAGTTTATTGGGAAGCAAAAACCAACGAAAACATTTGTGTATAGAATACATGATGACCCCGATGAAGATAAATTATTGGCCTTGAACGGTATTATTTCTAGATTTGGGCATACACTTAACTTTAAGGATAAAAAGTCTATAAGTGCGTCTCTAAATCAGCTTCTAGAGGATGTTAAAGGTCAAAAGGAACAGAATTTGGTCGATACACTTGCCATTAGGAGTATGAGTAAGGCTATTTACACTGTGGATAATATTGGGCATTATGGACTTGCCTTTGATTTTTACTCCCATTTTACTTCTCCAATTAGGCGCTATCCCGATGTTATGGTACATAGATTATTGCAACATTATTTAGAAGGTGGAAAGTCACCTCAAGCCGAAATTTATGAGGACAAATGTAAACACGCTTCGAACATGGAAAATTTGGCTGCAAACGCTGAGCGGGATTCTATAAAATATATGCAGATTAAATTCATGCAAGACCATCAGGATCGTGAATTTATTGGTGTTATTTCTGGAGTT
>JAGLKG010000446.1 GCA_023141835.1 Maribacter sp.
TTTTTGAAGGCGGCATCGATGGCCGGAAATATTGGTCAAGTCCCTGATAAAATCATCACCGCAAATTTTGACCTTAGAGCCTATAATCCAGAAGATTTTACAAAAGAAGATCGTGTGGGATACTATTACCGTGATCAAAAAAGTATTGTCACAAGGGTTCCCGATGCCTATAATGGAAAAGGGTATTATATCGGTGGAAATCAAATTCATACGATTCCGGTACTTTATAAAAAGTTGATGGCAATGTTGTAAACCAATCGTCTAACTGGGAAACTTTAGGATTCATCCAGTTATTATTGCGGTTAAGTATTGACAAAAATGAAACAAGAAAGAATAAAGGAAATTCTTAAGAAATTCGAAAATGTGAAGATCGCGGTCTACGGTGATTTTTGCTTGGATGTCTATTGGGATATGGATTCTGAAGGGTCAGAGGTTTCTGTGGAAACTGGATTAAAGGCAGAATCGGTAGAAAAACATACCTATTCACCTGGAGGAGCTGGAAATATTGTAGCAAATGTAGCCGCATTACATCCAAAATCTATCAAAGTGATAGGAGTTCTGGGAGCTGATATTTACGGGAATGAATTGCGATCAAAATTAGAAGGACTGGGAGCCGATATCAGCGCATTAACAATTCAAAAAGATAACTTCAACACCTATACCTATATCAAAAAAATGTATGGGAAAAAAGAAGATCCTAGGATAGATTTCGGCTTAAAAAACAGGAGATCAAAGGAGGCTGATCAAGCCATATTCCAGAATATCAGGGCTGCCCTTGAAGACCATGATGTCTTGATTTTCAATCAACAGGTAGTCGGTAGCATTCCTAACGAAGAATTCATTTATGCTGTAAATACACTATTCGAAGAATTCAATGATAAGGTCGTCATTTTGGATTCAAGACATTACAATGACAAGTTCAAAAATGTGTACCGCAAATCAAATGAGATAGAAACCGCTGTTTTAAATGGCAAAGATACGCAGCCACATGATTTTATTTCCTTTTCAGAGATTAAAAAACACGGGGCCAAGGTATATGAACGATATAACAAACCCCTTTTCGTAACCTGTGGGAATCGCGGTATTATTACGTTTGATGCCCATGGAATCAACGAAATTCCCGGAATACTGATAAACAGTACAATAGATACCGTAGGAGCAGGTGATACATCCTTGAGTGCCATTTCTTTGTGCTTGGCTGCAGGTATTCAACCTGCCGAGGCGGCAAGATTTGCCAATTTCGCCTCTGCGATAACGATACAAAAGCTTTTTACGACCGGTACGGCCTCCGGTGAAGAGATTCTTGCCATTAGCAAGGATGCCGATTATAATTTTAGACCAGAATTGGCCAATGACCTGCGTACAGCGAGGTATTACGAAGACTCTGAAATCGAAATTTGTGATACTCATGTGACTTCAGTCCTGGGTAATATAAAACATGTTGTTTTTGATCATGATGGTACAATAAGTACCCAGCGCGAAGGTTGGGAAGCTATCATGGAACCGGTAATGCTCAGGGCTATATTGGGAGATCTTTATGAAACCGCGGACAAAGCACTTTACGATCAAGTACAGAATCGTGTTCTAGACTTTATCGACACTTCAACAGGTATTCAAACCATCGTTCAGATGGAAGGCCTAGTGAAAATGGTAGAAGAATTTGGCTTGGTCCCACAAGAGGACATTTTGGACAAGTTTGGATATAAAGAAATTTACAATGATGCTTTGATGGAAATGGTCAATGAGCGGATGCTGAAATTGAACAGCAGACAGTTAACAGTATCCGATTTTACGCTAAAAGGTGCGGTAGATTTCCTTAAAGCCCTTAAATCACAAGGGGCAATAATGTATTTGGCCAGTGGAACCGATGAAGAAGATGTAATCAATGAAGCTAAATCCTTAGGGTATGACCATCTTTTCGATGGAGGTATTCATGGCTCAGTCGGTGACATCAGCAAGTATTCTAAAAAAATGGTTATTGAAAAAATTATCCGTGACAACAAACTAAAAGGAAACGAATTAGTGGTTATAGGAGATGGCCCTGTCGAAATAAAGGAATGTATTAAAGCGGGGGGAATTGCCATTGGAATCGCCAGTGATGAAGTTCGTAGATATGGTCTAAATCCGCAAAAAAGGTCAAGATTGATCAAAGCTGGGGCCCAGATAATAATTTCTGATTTTTCCCAAAGTGATACGCTTCTGGATTTAATATTCAATACACAGAAAAATGCCTGAGAATTTACAACCCGAGACCTATTATCTAGGTTTTGATATTGGTGGCACCAAATGCAGTATTGTATTGGGGGATAAGGATTTTAACATCTACGAGAAGATTTTTTTCAAGACCAATGTTGAAAGGGGATACAAAGCCATTTTGGAAGAATTCAAAGACCATGTCCAAAAACTTTTTGAAACCTATGATCAAAAAAAAATGGTTAAGATCGGGATTAGCTGCGGGGGGCCATTGGATTCAAAGAAAGGAATCATAAAATCACCCCCAAATCTACCGGGATGGGACAAGGTCCCGATTGTGGACCTATTTAAAAATGAATTTCAAGTGCCCGTTGAAATACAAAATGACGCTAATGCCTGCGCTATTGCCGAATGGATGATGGGGGCCGGCAAAGGCACACAAAATATGGTTTTTTTGACTTTCGGGACTGGAATGGGTGCTGGACTCATCTTAAACGGAAGGATTTACTCAGGCACTAACGACCTTGGCGGAGAAATAGGCCATATACGAATGGCCGATGAAGGCCCTATCGGTTTTGGAAAAGCGGGCTCCTTCGAAGGTTTTTGTAGTGGAGGCGGAATTGCCCAATTGGCAAAATCCCATGTTTT
>JAGLKG010000447.1 GCA_023141835.1 Maribacter sp.
TTACTCCAAATATTTTTTATGATTTTGCATCTGCCAATAATTTTCGATGCCGATTCGTTAAATTATCAAGTACGTCAAAGTATCTAACTATCCATTTGATTTGGTCAAGAGCTGTCGAATCAATACATTGTTGTTCACTTTAGAAAACCGAACTTAAAACTAAATTGATGTTAAACCTCGCCACATTATTAGAAAATAGTGCTCAGAAGTATGCCAGAAAAACTGCCTTTACCTTTATGGATTCAAGTCTCAGTTTTGCCCAAATTAATGGGGCAGCCAATCAAGTTGCTCATGGATTGGCCGACCTTGGTGTTAAACAAGGAGACAAGGTTGCCCTCAGCTGTTTTAACCTTCCCTATTTCCCTATTATTTACAACGGAATTTTAAAAGCTGGTGGGACCGTGGTTCCTTTAAGTGTTTTGCTGAAGGCGGATGAAATCCACTATCATTTGGAAAACAGTGATGCAAAGGCCTATTTCTGTTTTGTAGGAACGGAAGATTTTCCCATGGGAAAAATGGGCTATAAAGGCTTTCAAAAAACCGATGCTTGTGAGCATTTTATAATGATTATGCCCAAGGGAGATATGCCTTCACCAATAAATGGCGTACAAACTTTGGGAAGCCTCATGCAAAATCAATCCCCCAGTTTTGATACCATAGAGACCAAATCTTCTGATACTGCCATAATAATATATACTTCCGGTACTACTGGAAGACCAAAAGGCGCCGAATTAACACATTCTAATCTGTTTGTAAATACCGTTCTGAGCGCTGATTTAATCAATTGTAGATCTGAAGATATCCACTTAATTGTATTACCGATGTTTCATATTTTTGCAATGGTTGTGATGATGAATACGGCGTTGTACAAGGGTGCTACTTCCATATTATTACCACGTTTTGATGCGGAAACAGTTTTAAACTTACTCGATAAACATAAGGTCACGGTATTCGCGGGAGTACCGACTATGTATTGGGGGCTTAACAGATATCTAGATGCCCATGATTTCGATATTTCAAATATAAAATTAAACTTAAAAAGTTGCTTATCAGGAGGAGCTTCCTTACCGGTTCCTGTACTTGAAAAGTTCGAAGAATATTTTGAGATTACTGTTCTTGAAGGGTATGGCATGTCTGAAGGTTCACCGGTAGTGACATTTAATCAATTGGACATTGGTAGAAAAATAGGCTCCGTTGGTACTCCGGTTTGGGGGGTACAGATAAAGTTGGTAAATGAGGAGGGAGAAACCGTTTCCGTTGGTGAGAAAGGAGAGTTGCTTTATAAAGGACACAATGTAATGAAGGGGTATTACAAGAATCCCGAAGCAACAGCAAAAACTATTGAAAATGGGTGGTTGCATTCTGGGGATATTGCTGTACAAGATGAAGATGGTTTCTATTTTATCGTTGATCGAACGAAGGATATGATCATACGCGGTGGACTCAATGTTTATCCGAGGGAAGTAGAAGAGGTCATGATGAAACACCCCGCAGTTTCTATGGCAGCTGTTATCGGCGTTCCCCATTCCGAAATGGGGGAGGAGATCAAAGCTTTTGTCGTACTGAATGAAGGAAAAGTCGCCAAGGAAGAAGAACTGATGGAATACACCAAGGGAAATATAGCGGCCTATAAGTATCCAAGAATTATAGTAATTACGGAAATACTACCCATGAGCGCCACTGGAAAAATTCTTAAAAAAGAACTTAGAAAAATTTAACTATTTTGATTTGCTAAAATGACGGAAGAAAACAATCCTGTATGTCATCAAATTTAAATATAATACACATACGAGGTACAATATTGGAACAAAAAAAACGCTCAAATTCCATGAGTTGAGCAAAGTAGTAAAGCTTAATTCCTATATTTTATTGATTCTAACTGATGTTGGGTAAGTGTAATAGAATGGTGTTATTTGCCTTTAACTATATTTTAAATACCCTCTTTTTCCGGGTTTCTCCGTACCTTAGTTTTGAATGATAGAATTGTTCGATTATTTGGAAACTTTCCTCCCGCTTTCCGACAAGTCCAAGAAAGCGATAGAAAAAATATGTAGCTCAAACTCAATACGTAAAAACGTAGAATTACAGCCTATTGGCCATACTTGCAAGACCATTTATTTTATAAAATCGGGAATTGCCAGAATATATTATTTCAAAGATGGTGTAGATATTGCGGAATACTTTGCATTTGAGAATAACATAATAGCAAGGGCTGAAAGCCTGTTCACCGGGAAACCTTCCAAAAAGGCAATTCAAGTTCTTGAGGATTCCGAGATTATCGCAATCAATGCGACAGAGCTTTTTAAATTATACAATTCCCACTCGCAAATAGAACGACTCTTCCGATTGATTTTTGAAGCTGCATATGTCGATACTATCCATAGGATTGAAAGTATTCAATTTTGTTCTGCCAAGGAAAGATACTTGGCACTACTTCACGAAACCGAATTGGTCAAAAGAATACCATTGAAACATATTGCTTCCTACCTTGGCATTACCCAAGTCAGCCTGAGTAGAATCAGGGCTTCCTTAAAGTGATTATTTATCAAATGTAAAAGGATTCCTCGGTTGCCTGTCCGACCTTTGTAAAAAGAATACATCCCTATGGTACTTGGTATTGCTTTACTGATCGGATTTGCATACGGCTATATTTCCGTTAAAGGACAGTTCTGTATGAACTCTGGTTTTTCCAATGTGGTGCGCAGAAAAGACACGACCAAGCTAAAGAGTTATGCAACCGCCATACTTATTCAGATGGTGGTACTGCCGCTCCTTTTTACGGTACTCTATTTGAATGTGCCCACCAGACATCTTGTGGAAAATCTTGGTCTGCCCCCATTATTTTTGGTCGGAAGTGCGCTAGGAGGCTTTCTGTTTGGAATATTCATGCATTACACTGCAGGTTGTGGGGCCGGTATATTTTATAAGATTGGCGAAAAAAATTCAGGAGCAGTTTTGGCGGCCATAGGGTTTATTGCGGGCGTTTATCTCACAGAAAAAGGCCTTCTGAAAGTTATTAGGGAGGCCGCTCAAAGCAACGTATTGGTGGATCAACGACCTATTTGGCAAGGAGATTCAGCTTTGACAATTGCTATCATAACCGCCGTAGTAGCCGGAATCGTTTTGCTACTCATGCATAGAAACAAGGATAATAAACCAGGTGGTGCCGAATGGGGATGGAAGAAAACAGGAATTGCGGTGGGAATAATCGGGGTTATTGGTTGGGTGTCTGCCGTATATACGAACAGCCCATACGGAATAGCCATTATTCCTGGAACCATTGATATGGTGGATCTATACTACTCATGGGGATTACTTTTTGTTATCGGAATCCCGTTAGGTGCTTTCTGGAGTACACGTAACAATAAAGAGAAGGAATTTACCATACCAAAAGCCAACATTATTGGTAAGCGTTTATTGGGTGGATTGGGCTTGGGCGTATCAGGCAGTATCGCTGCAGGCTGTACGGTAGGGCACGGGTTGACATTTGCCCCATTATTGGGGATAGGCAGCCTAGTAACAACAATATTTATTTTCCTGGGAAGCGGATTGGTGGGTTACCTGACGAGAAAATAGAGAACGAAATGTGGAAAGTGGTTACTATGGATTATGGAGTCCATACTGGTAGTATCCAATAAATTGTGTTTTAAAATTATTTCTAGAGTGTCCCATTCTCGGTCTCTTTTAGTGGTTTCGTTAATTCACCTTTTCTGGGACTGGTCAACTAAAAAATAAAAGCCCCTAAAATAGGGGCTTTTCAATTGATTAAGCGGAGGAAGAGGGACTAGAACCTCTAATATATATAATTGATTATCAGTAGTTTATAATTTAAAATTTAACCATTACTCACCTACTTACTCACCTGATTTTAACAATTAATCATAACCAATTGATTGACAAATGGTTATAAGTATTTTTTCAAAGGTTTAAATAAATAAAATATAATTATAAAAAGGACTAAATTGAATAGTTTTTTCTTATGATTATGACGCTCAAAAATATCCTTCCATAAAAAACAAAATTTAACATTTAGGTTCGGGGGTTCGAAAGTTTTGATTAAGGTTCGGGAGCATACACCAAAATTTCATTAGGAGAAAGTCGTATTTTAAGGTTAAAATGATAAGTAATCCATCGTTTATCTAAACTTCTTGTTTATACGGCCTTAATTTTCCGGCTAGACCTCTAATCCGT
>JAGLKG010000448.1 GCA_023141835.1 Maribacter sp.
GAGTGGGTCACCATTACAATAGTTGTCCCTTCTTGATTGAGCTCGGTCAACAAGTTCATTACTTCGATACCATTTTTGGAATCCAAATTTCCTGTGGGCTCATCGGCCAATATCAATTTTGGATTAGAGACAACAGCCCTAGAAATGGCTACCCTCTGTTGTTGACCCCCCGATAATTGTTGGGGAAAGTGCTTTGCACGATGAGCAATTTTCATACGCTCCAAAACGGCCCGCACTTTTTGCTTGCGTTCGCTCTTGCTCATTTTAAGATAAATAAGTGGAAGTTCTACATTCTCATAGACTGTTAATTCATCAATCAGATTAAAGCTCTGGAAAACAAAACCCAAATTTCCCTTTCGCAACTGTGTCCGCTGGCTTTCTTTAAGCCCACTTACCTCATGGCCTGCAAATTGATAGCTACCATCCGTGGGATTGTCCAACATTCCAATAATATTCAAGAGGGTGGATTTTCCACATCCTGAAGGTCCCATAATGGCCACAAACTCACCTTCCCCCACATTTAGCTTTACTTTGTTCAAAGCCAAGGTTTCCACTTCTTCTGTTCTAAAACTCTTTTTTAAATTCTGTATCTGTATCATTTTTATCGATTGATTTTTATTGCTTGTTACTTAAAGACATCACGTCTACGCTAGATGTGACAGTTTTTTATATTTTAATTTTAGTGTTCATTAAACTTTCCATTTATACATCCCTAACCCTTCGACTGCGCTCAGGGTGACATCCTCAAGAGAGGATTCTGATATTTTAAAGACCGTTATTATTCCTTGTCTGTTACGGTTTTCATTTTTATTTAAGAACTATCCGTTCGGCATCACCAAAACTGTCATAGTTGCTGGTAATTACCTTTTCGCCATCCTGTAAGCCTTCCAAGACCTCATAATACCTGGAGTTTTGTTTTCCAATACGAATTGATCTCCTCAAAGCTTCCCCACCATTGGCATCGACTACAAATATCCATTGCCCTCCTGTACTTTGAAAAAAACTTCCTTTGGGTAAAAGAAGGGCATCTGACGATGCTCCCAGTTGCAATTTTATATTATAGCTCTGTCCGGCCCTTATGGTTTCCGGTTTGTCTTCTGTAAAAACCAAATCAACCCTGAATTTCCCATTTCGAACCTCTGGGTATACTTTGCGCAATCGCAACGGATACTCATTCCCATTTCGTTCTAAAATCGCCACCAAATCCCGCTTAATACGATCAATGTAATGCTCATCTATATCGGCCTCAATTTTATAGTCTGTCAAGACATTGATCTGTCCTATACGTTGGCCCTGGGAAATATTTTGTCCGATTTCCGCATCCAGAAAGCCAAGTTGCCCATCAGCCGGGGCCCTAACATTAAGATGATCCAAGCGTTGATAGACCATGGATAGGGTTTTTTGCATACGATCCAAATCGGTATCCAACCCAGCCAATGAAGTCTTTCTTAATTTGTCATCCTGTTCCGTTTGCAGTTTTACAATTTCATACTGCTTTTGAGAAAGTTCAAAACTCTCCTTTGATAGTAGGTATTCTTCTTTTGAAATAAGCTCGTCATCAAAAAGCGCTTGACTCTGATTAAAATTTCGCTTTAACCTTTGTAAATCATAGCTTCCTGTCGCCAGTGATTTTCGACCTTCAACCTGTCGGGAATCAAAAGTCAGTTTGGTTGAGCGTAAATCATTTTGTTTTAACGCCAAATTACTTTCGCTCGCCAAAATCTGCTCATACAGGTTCATGTTCTCCAATGTCAGAATGATATCACCCTTTTTTACGATAGCACCCTCCTCAATTAATTTTTCGCTTACTCGCCCACCTTCGTAAGCATCCATGTAAATAGTGGCTATAGGTGCCACATTTCCATTTATAGTAATATAATCGTCAAACTTGCCCTGCATGACCTGCGACACCGAAAGCTTATCTTTTTCTGTACGAAAGGTAGCAACAGAACTAGCGAAGATGAGTTGGTAGGCCATAAAAAACAATAACAGACCTAGAGCAATGTAACCATAATGTTTTGGTCGTAATCCTTTTTTCTTTTCGAGTTGTATATCCATTGTATTCGTTGTATCTAGTTAATGTTAAATATCGGAAGACCGTTGTAAAAGTCTAATGTACTTTTGTTGATTTCTGACCTCAACCTTACCTGTAGGTTTTCATTCTGTGCACTTGCAAATAGGTTCTTGGCCGTAAAAAGCTCTAACGCATTGATCAGTCCTTTTTCATATTTTTTTTGCGCAATGGCAAAAGCCAAGTTTTGGGCTTCCATTTTTTTAGTGCTCTGGTCATACTCCACCTGCAAGGCTTCATATTCTTGCACTAATAGCTGAATTGTCTGGAAAAGCTCCTGCTCTTGAATCTCTAAATTATTCTCTGCCCGTAGGCGTTCTATTTTTTGTTGTTTAACGCGACTTCTTGCTGACCAACCGTTACTTATGGGTACACTAAGGTTGAGGCCTATATATTGCGACGTATTATCCCTGAACTGTTCCCGAAACGGAAGGGTGTTGCCCAAAGTATCCCTAGTGGTTTCAAAATAACCCGTTCCGATACCGCTAAAAAGTGTGAGTGAGGGATAAAGCCTTCCACGTGTCACTGCTACTTGTTTCCTTGCAGCCCTGGCCCTCAACTCTTGGGCCTTGATCAGTGGCATAAAGCCTTTGGCCTTGTCGAAAACCGAATCGGATTGAATATTATCGGCTAACGAGCTATCCAATTTACCTTCGATTACCGTTTGTATGGAGATATCGTTTGTATCTTCCAAATTC
>JAGLKG010000449.1 GCA_023141835.1 Maribacter sp.
AAGTTCGATTCTTGGTGAGGTCACAATAAATGTTTACGTTCAGGTTCAATGGATAGCCCCGATATCTATCGGAGAGCGTTTCCTAAACTTTAGGTACTTGCCCTGAGCGTAACCGAAGAGATTCTTGCCGGGGCTACTTAGAACTAGTTGCCGGTCACTTCATCCCTTTCAAATACAACGAAAAGATTTTTGTTCATTGTACTTAGTTGTTCGATTGTTGTATCCTGTACCTTGGTCTTCCAAAGGTAAATTTTTTGTAGCCGTGTCATTTTTGGGATGACTTCCAATAATCCTTCTGAAACTTGGGATTCATATAAATTAAGATATTCCAAATTCGTGAGTTTTGATAAATGCTTTAAACCCAAGTCGGTGATGGCATTTCTGCTAAGGTCCAATTTGATAAGGTTTTCCAATTGTCCAATTTTTTCAAGATGCAAGTCTTCTACCTCTGAATTCCCCAAATTCAACCAAATGAGTTGCTCCTTTAATTTCAAAAGTAGATCGAGCTCCAATGTTTCAATAGCCTTTTCACTCAAAGTATAATTGGCCTCCAAATAATTATTGTCCTTCATAAGTCGATTAATTACAAAACCTTGACTACGTAAAGAATCGACAATGGCCGCATCGGGGTAAGAAACCTTTTTATTCAGAAGATTGTTCTTATCTAAACCAAAATAGCTACTTGCAGTGGCCGTAATTCTTTTTTCTGGATCCAATTGCGTAACGAACCCCTTGGACGGTGCCCCCGACATAATCCACCATTCCAGAAGGTCCACTTCTTCATCGGAAAGGGGTCTTTTTCCTTCAGATGGCATAAAATCATCATGGTTTTCTGGAAGTATGATCCGTCTAAAAAGTTCACTGGCTTCTGGACTCCCAGCGATTACAACTTCGCCATTTTCACCGCCTTTCATAATGCTGCTATGGGATGTCAAAAGTAAATCAGCTTTCTTTTTTCCATCATTGTGGCAGCTTGTACATTTACTGTTCATGATGGGTAAGACTACATCTAGGAAGACATCGGCGGAATCCAATAGGATAACTTTTTTGCGTGGTTTGGTCTTTGGAGGCATTCCGGCAAGACCTCTAATAGGATTAGGGGCATATTCCAATAAATAGGTAGAACCGTGCGTAAGGTTTCCTCCCAAATGTCCAGTATAGATTAGAAGTCCGGTGACTGTAATCAGTAGTGGCCATTTCGTAAAATAGGATAGTTTTGATTTTTTATTAGTAAAGTAAAAACAAGTAAGGGAAAACAGGAACACGGCAATGCCGCTCCATTTATGCCAGAATAGAGTATCTTCATCATAATCCCCAGAAAGGGATAGGAAATAACCACAAACCACGGTTGCCAATGCGGATAAAGCACCCAACCCCCATAAATAATAGATATATGCATCCAATGGTTGGAACTTTGGCCAGCGAACGGAAAATTGTGCAATAATCGCTAACACCAAAAAACCAATGGGTAGGTGTACTATTAGGGGATGAAACCTTCCAAAAAAAATGAGGACGTCAGAAGGTCTGTCAAAAGCGCCACTATTGACCAATATTTCCAAGTTCATCTGATGCTATTTAAGGGGTCGGCCTTTTAGTGGTTTTCCGTTGGTGGTCAAAATTTGAAAATGATGGGCGTTATAACCCTCATATTTCCATTGCACCTTTTTATCTTGATTAATTTCGATGATTTTAACTCCGTCTTTTGCGCCATAACTCGCAATAACGGTATTACCGTTTGGCAATCTTTGGGCACCACATGGATCTACGAGGGGGTCACCGTCCAAATCGGAATTGGCAACTTTCCAAACCACACTCCCGGTGGAATCAAGCTCCACCACTTTATTCCCATGTGTCAACGTGACCAAGGTGTTCCCATTTTTTAATCGGATTGCGGTAAAAGGCCAATTTTCGGCTTCCTTACCTCCTAATTCCTCTTTATCGGTTTTGAATGTTTTAATGACTTTCCCTTCTGACGTATATTCCTTTACGGCAAAGGCCAATAAATGGGGAACCAGATAATTGCCGTTTTTAAGTTTTCGGGCCATACGTGTCTGCATATGAACATTTTCTGTTTCAGGGAGCAATGGTGTACTTTTTACAACCTCTCCCATTGTATTGACTTCAATAATTCTGGGACTTGTTCCAGATTCCGTAATCATGGTGTTGCCATTGCGAAGACGTACCGCTGTTCCCAATTCCATAGATTTTTCGGCCCTTGTATATTCGAAAATGATATTTTTGTCTTTATCATATTCGCGCACGTTATCTGCCCAACAAATTAAGATATGGCCACTTTTAAGTACATAACCGTCTCTGGCCCCAGATTTTTCTGAATCCCAAACAATTTGATTTTCCTCGCCAATGATTCCCGTAAACT
>JAGLKG010000045.1 GCA_023141835.1 Maribacter sp.
GGTGGAGCAGAAGATTTCGGGGAGATTAAGAAACATACTTGCGCATAGCGGGGAAGGTTTGTATTTTGAGGACGTCAAGAAATGGCAGTTAAGGCGTATTAAGGGCATCGGAAGGAAAACATTGAAGGAATTTATAGAAATAAGAGGATATTGATTTTCCGACCGAATCATCATTCTTAGTCTTATTGAATGGGTTCCATGGATTTTTATCAATTTCTTAATTTAGTCTGTCAAGATATCACCACGTTATTTACTGTTGATTTTTAAGCCCAAATGACAATTAATTTTAAAACTGTTTTTACGGCTAACAAATCGATGAATCAGGAGTGCAAAAAGGGTAAAACTTGCGCTTTACCCTTTTAAGCAAACTAACTTAACAACTATGAATTTGATGCCAATCAATAATGTAAAAATAAAGTCATTCTGCTGCTTAGGCATCCTGTGCTATGCTGGTTTGGGTGCATTTATTTTCTAATCCAAGTACTGAAAAAATAGTCTCCCGAACCTATTTGAAGCACAGTTTCATCTTCGTTGGATTGGATAAGCTTTATTCCTGAAACTTTTTCTATTTTATTATTATTTTCTCGGATATCCGATATTCTTGAAGTGGGTATATGAACAATTGCGGTTGTGTTTATAGGTATTTTTATGTGCATATGCAGTTTGTTCCCTTTCCAATGCCATGCCGAGGATATTGTACCATTAATGCTTTCATAACTACCTTTGATGTAATCCATTTCTTTGCTTATGGCTGGTTTAATAATTATGTCATTATAACCGGCATTATCAGTGTCGATTCCAACAGCGTGTTGGAACATCCATTCGGCTACCGAGCCAAATGCATAATGGCTAAATGAATTCATGGCAGCATTAATATCCGAGTTTTTAGCATCGTCTTTGGTAAAACTGTTCCAACGTTCCCAAATAGAGGTACTTCCGTTAACCACTGAATAGCCCCAGCTAGGGTATTCAGTCTGCTTAAAAATCTTGTATGCCAGATTATGATATCCATATTTGGATAAGGCTAACATCACATGTTTGGTTCCCAAAAATCCAGTGGAAAATTTAAAACCGTTTTGTTCAATTTTGTGAGCTAAGCGTGCGGCACCTTTGGCTGCCAATTCCTTAGGGAAAAGATTAAAATGCAGCGCCAAGGCGTAGGAAGTCTGCGTATCTTCCGTAGTATATCCGGTATCTAAAATGTATTTTTTTGCAAACGCCTTTTTTATTTTTTTAAATAAGGAATTATATATTTCGGCATCTGTATTCCTTTGTAACGCCAAAGCCATTTGAGCCATTAAATAAGCATCATGGCCATAATAGGAAGAAGCTACAAAATCACTGGTCGTTTTTTCGTCTACAGATAACCAGTCACCATAATTATTTCCTCCACCCGGCCTGAGGTAATGCGTGCTTGCATCTTCTTGAAACTGCATAAATTTTTCCATACCATCATACATATATTCCAAAATACGGGTGTCCCCATACACCTTGTACATCGTATAGGGAATAATGATGCCTGCATCCATCCAAGCTGGGGAATATTGCTCAGGTCTTGAGTACGGGAATGGGGCGAAATTAGGATAAGCACCATACCATCTTTGGGAATCGTCCAAGTCAACCAGAAATTTGGTCATAAACGATGCAATATCGGCATTATAGGTGGCAGAACGTGCATAGATTTGGGCATCGCCCGTCCATCCCAATCGTTCATCTCGTTGGGGACAATCAGTGGGCACTTCAAAAAAGTTGGCACTTTGTGTGGTTTTAATATTTTCAAAAAGTGTATTGTTCATCGCATTGGAAGAACTAAATGTACTGGCATTGGTTTCAATAGAGCTCAGTACAATACCTGTAATAGCATTTAAATCGGGCGTCCCGGGATATCCAGTAACTTCAACATATTGGAAACCGTGATAGGTAAATTTAGGCCGCCACTTTTCTATACCATCTCCTTTTAATATATAAGTATCCGTGGCTCGTGCTTTTCTAAGGTTATCTGTCTGTATGTTGCCATCGCTCCTAAGAATTTCTCCAAATCTCAGCTGTACTTTTGTCCCTTTAGGTCCTTTTACTAGTAGTTCTGCGACACCTGCGATATTTTTTCCCAAATCAAAAACAAAAGTACCAGGAGTTGGTTCAGTTATTTTTAGGGGACGTATTTGTTCTGTATTTCTGACCAAAGACCCAGGATGGGCCTGTAGCTTGCCATTGGGGTAGGTATATATTTTTGGGACGCTCCAGGAACTATCGTCATAACCGGCAGCGTCCCAACCTGTATTTTCTAATCTAGCGTCATGGGTTTCCCCCATGATAATATCTGCCTCCCTGATGGCTCCTTCATTCGCTTTCCACGAGGTGTCCGATGCAATGACTTCTACACTTCCGTCTTCATACTCAATGTGGATCTGCCCCATGAAGGACGGATTTACCCCATAAAATTCGCGAACCTTATCTAACCGTACCAGAAGTGCGTAACCTACATAACCCGCATACCAACCATCGGCTATTTCAGCTCCAATTACGTTTTCACCTTGTTTGAGTTTATGGGTGATGTCATACGTTTGGTAATATAGTCGTTTGTCGTAATCGGTCCACCCTGGTAAAAAATGATCTTCCCCAACCTTAGATCCATTTAATCGAAGCTCGTATAGACCTAACCCAGTGGTATAGGCCATTGCTCGCTTTATTTTTTTATGTAGGTCAAAAGATTTACGAAGATATCGTGCAGGAGGTAAATACAGACTATCGTAAAGGTCTGTTTTGTCATAACCCACATTATGACCTATAAATTTTCCCTTCCAATCGGAAAATTTCAAAAGGCCCATAGACCAATATGCGGTTGTGCTCCAATCAGATTCGTTACCCGACTCATCCCATACTTTTGCTTTCCAGTAGTATTTTTTTTCGGATTTCAGAGGTGTTCCAGCATATTCGATTTGTTTGGTGTCATTGGCATCTACTTTTTCACTATCCCAAATATCACCCTTATCCAATTCGATTTTTTCTGGTGAGGAAGAAACTATGATTCTATAGCTGGATTGGAACCTATTTCTGCCTTCACCCGTCAAGATCCAACTAAATCTTGGTTTTACTACATCCAAACCTTCGGGGTTAAGATGATATTCGGTCCTTAATCCCTCTACTTGTAAAGGGGTATTGCCCTTAGATTTATGAAAAGTAGGGACATTGGCGCACATGCTGAACGTGGCTATAAAAAGGCTAAAAACCAATACTGTTTTCAAGGCGTAAGGTGTACAATGGTGTTTCATAGTGGGAAGGAATGCTTATTTAAGTTGTAGTGAATAAATCTAGTAATATCAATAGTACAACCATTGGCAGTAAATAGTATCCTGTGCTTTCCCGTTCGGCAGTGCCTAGAATAATGATACGATGAAACGAACATGGATTTTTTTAATCAAAAAATACACCATAGGATATGATTAAAATAAATTTATAGGAGAACGAGTGTAACGAGAGGTTACATGGGTCCTTAAATTTTGAAATATTTTTATCGATCACAAAATTTTAAACACATGAAAATCGGGTTTTTACTCCTAGGAATTGTCTAATTTCAGGGATATACATTTTTATAATTAATGATGCTGAACATGTACAAATCTTTAGCTGTTGGAACTTCCTCTAAAAGTCTGTATTTTAGGTTGAACAGTATAGTGCAGGATGGTTAAATCGCCTCCAAATTTTACATTTATTCCCACCAGTGGGTTTAATACTCCGACGCTTGCGTCGAAACATAAAAGATCAGTTCCTTATTAATGACTCGTGGGCTTTCACCGAGGTAATTTACTAAAAAAGTAAAACCACAGTAAAAGCATTTACAGATTGAAATGGACAATTGGCTAACCGAAAGATTAAAAGCCGAGGGTGATGAATTTTTGCCGGGAATGGACTATATCAAAAAATGGAATTACCCTTTGGATAAAACAGGTACAGTACCGTATACAAATTGATAAAAGCAGATTGCAGATTCTAAATTGAATACATAAAA
>JAGLKG010000450.1 GCA_023141835.1 Maribacter sp.
TGGAACGTATTCCGAAAATGTATATATAGATAAGGACAACATTAGCCTTCAAGGCGTTGTTATAGATGGAGAGTGGCCAACCTTGGATGGAAAGAAAACAATAAATGATGCATTTCTATATTCTGGCAATGGTATATTGATTGAGAATTTCAAGATTATCAATTACAAAGGCAATGGTGTTATGGGCCAAGCCGGGAATAATTTTGTAATTCGTAATAATTGGATAATTGATACTGGTGTCTATGGGATCTTTCCACAGTACGGTAAAAATGGGCTCATTGAACATAATGTACTGAGCGAAATAGAGGATGCGGCCATTTATGTAGGTATGTGCGATAACGTGGATGTATTACACAATGAAGTCTTCGATAATGTAGCAGGCATTGAAATTGAAAACTCCAGACATTGCCTTGTCGAAAACAACTATGCACATGACAATACTGCTGGTCTTCTAGCTTTCATATCACCAGGGTTGCCTATAAAGACCACTTTCGATGTTATATTTAGAGACAACTTTATTGTAAATAATAACCACGAAAATTTCGGGGCCCCAGGATCTACAGTCGCAGGTTTACCCCCAGGTACGGGCATTTTGATTATGGCCGCGGATGATGTAATCATCGAGAACAATATTATTTCAGGTAACAACAATACAGGAATCACAATTGTAGATCACCTTACAGGTGCGCCAACGGCCAATGACCCAAATTCAGAAGGAAACCCTGACAGAGTGGTTATTTTGGATAACCTTATGTATGAGAATGGTAACGACCCAACCGGCGAGATCAAAGCCATAATGCTTACACAAATGGACACCAAAGGTCCGGATATTTTCGCTTATGGAGGTGGGACCGGAAGTACTATTCGGGACAAGAACAAGTACCGCACTTTTGGCCTAGACGGTTATGGGCCTGCACAAATAACCAATACCAAGGATGTGCTGACATTAATGACACCTGGCCCAGTACCGCCAAGGTCAGTTTCTAAAGAGGAATTGGGAGAGCTTACTTACTATGGAGTCTGTGCAGGTTGTCATGCCTTTGGAAACCGATTGATCGGTCCTCCGACTGAGATTATACAGGCCATTCATAACAACAACCCCCAAAGTATAGTGGACTATATCAATAATCCGAAAAACCTTAGAGAAGACTATCCTGAAATGCCTCCCCAGGATTACTTATCTGAAGACGCTAAAATCGCGGTTGCTGAGTACATTTTAGCCTTAAAGGAATAATGGGGTACTATTCTAGTATTAAAATTAAACAACTAAACTGAGCAAATTATATGAAACAACTATTAATGATTGTGGTCGCTATTGGATTTTCAATTTCGGCATATGCACAAAAATCGGTTTCCGGTAAAGTACTGGAAAAAGACACGGATATACCGCTCTTGGGAGTGAGTATCTTGGTAAAAGGAACGAACAATGGAACCACCTCGGATTTTGATGGTAACTATACAATAGCAGGTGTTGAATCCAATGCTATATTGGAGTTTTCCTATCTGGGATATAAAACCCAAGAAGTAAGTGTTGGTGATCAAGCCACGGTAGATATCTCCCTTGAAGTAGATGCCCAGCAAATGGACGAGATCGTTGTTACGGCGCTCAATATACAAAGGGATAAGGAATCATTAGGATATTCCATCTCGCAGATATCGGCAGATGAGGTCAATGTTGCTCGAGAAAATAACGTAATGAATTCGCTTTCAGGCAAGGTTTCCGGTCTGCAAATTACCCAGTCTAATACAGGCGTTGATGGTTCCACTAGGGTGCTCCTTAGAGGTATTACTACTATTAGCGGAAACAATAGGCCCTTAGTCGTGGTAGATGGTATTCCCATCAGTAATGGATCCGGCGGTGCCGGCGGCGGCGGCGGTATCGACCGGGGCGATGCCCTCTCAGATATCAATCCAGATGATGTTGCATCAATCAACGTTCTTAAGGGGGCCGGGGCATCAGCATTATATGGTTCTTTAGGTATGAACGGGGTCATTTTGATAACCACCAAATCGGGAACTAAAAGAGACGGAGTAGGAATTTCTTTAAACTCTTCCTTTTCCTTTACAGATGTAGCTTTGACACCGGATTTTCAAAATGAATACGGAGCTGGTGCATTTGGGAGTTTTCCTCCCATAAATGCAGATGGCAGACCTGTATTGGATTATCCGTTTTCGTGGAGTTGGGGACCAAAAATGGAAGGTCAGACCTATACCAATTGGTTGGGACAACAAGATACGTACTCCCCCAACCCTAGTAAAAACCCGTATAAGGAATTTTACCAAACTGGTTTCACCATGTCAAACTCAGTTGCCTTTGAAGGTGGATCGGATAAGGGCTCTTTTAGACTTGCCATTACCGATGAAGATGGTCAAGGCATTGTGAGCAATAATACCCTAGCTAAACAGACCTTAAGTATTCGAGGGTCTTCCAAGTTAACGGACAAGTTTAGCATTGACGGTAAAATGACTTATCTGACTTCCAAAGTTCGTAATAGACCACAATTGGCGGAAGGTGCCGGAAACACCGCCTTGCAACTTACACTAATGCCAAGGGATATTCGATTGGAAGATGTAGCGAACAACACTATAAATGCCAATGGAGAAGAAATCAAATGGAATTTGGACAATACGTTCAATAATCCTTATTGGGCCTTGGAGAATGCTGGAAATCTAGATGAAAAGGACCGTTTTCAAGGTTTTATTTCAACCAACTGGGAATTGAATGATAAATTCAATGTTACAGCCAAATCAGGTATGGACTATATTGTTAGGGACTTTACAAATTATGGCGCTCGAGGTGCCCGTGCCATTGAAAACGGTTTGGGATCGTACAGACATGATAGTGGCAAAAGTAGAATCTGGAATTCAGATATATTGGCGACTTACAAGGCCGATATTTCTAACCTTGATATTTCCTTAAGCTTGGGGTCCTCTTATCGAAATGAGTTTAGTAGCTACAGAAACATATGGGGCAATGATAGTAAGGCACCTAATTTTTATAGAATAAGTAACTATAAGAAAACCTTTAGCAGTGAGGGAATCTCCAAAAAAGGGATTTACTCCTTCTATGCTTTAAGCCAATTTAATCTTGGTGGATATTTGTATTTTGATGCGACGGTCAGAAATGATAATTCCTCTGCCCTACCCAAAGCAAACAATTCATATTGGTACCACTCCGAGAACATGAGTATCCTTTTATCCAAAATATTTGGGATTAGCACCAATATATTAAGTCAGGGTAAATTAAGAGGGTCCTTTGCCAAAGTGGGTAACGACACGGGGCCGTATAGGACACAGGCGGTCTATAATATTGATCAAACGGTCACCTTACCCTATACAGTAGCATCTATTTCTGGTAGTCTGCCCTCCTTTGATTTAAGACCTGAAACTTCTGAATCCTGGGAAGTAGGTGTTGATTTGGGTTTCCTGAACGATCGCATTACCTTGGATGCTACCTATTACGAGACCAATACCACGGATCAAATCATGGCCGTGCCTATTTCCGGAACTACAGGGTATTCATCTAAAGTAATCAATGCCGGTAAAATTCAAAATAAAGGATACGAGGTACAATTGAACCTCATTCCCTTTGATTCTGAAAATTTCACTTGGGACTTGGGTGTTAATTTCACCAAGAGCAATTCCAGGGTCATTTCCCTGAACGAAGGATTGGAACGTATATCATTGGGATCCTTATGGTTTGCATCTGTTGAGGCAAGACCAGGTCAAGAGTTCGGTACCATCTATGGCAATGATTTTCTAAGAGATAATTTTGGTCGAAAAATTATAGGGGACGATGGTCTTGCTAAACGTGGAGATCGCGTTGCCCTTGGTAACATAAATCCGGACTGGTATGGTGGCATTACAAGTAAGTTTAGATATAAAAACCTTTCCTTGAGTACATTGATCAGTATTCAACAAGGTGGAGAATACTATTCCTATGGCCGTAGTTATCGTATGTTCTTTGGAACGGATGCCCGAAGTTTGGTAGGCAGGGAAACTGGCATCGTTGAAGAAGGTATCAATGAATTTACCGGTTTTGAAAATGATGTGGCCGCAGATGCCATGCTAAAACAATTCACTGATATTTTTGGTAACGAAATTGCTACCGATATGATCTTGGATGCCAGTAATGTTAAACTAAGGGAAGTTGCATTGTCCTATGCTTTTCCAAAAACCATGTTGAAAAACTCGTTCATCCAATCTGGAAGTATTTCTGCAGTAGGCAGAAATTTACTGTTCCTATATAATGCCGCTGGTGACATTGATCCCGAAGCAACTTATAGTAGTGGTCCTACAAGTACCGCTTTTGAACATTCGTCATTACCGTCTACTAGGAGCTACGGTATTAATCTAAAACTCAACTTTTAATAGAGATGACTATGAAAAACATACAAAATATAATGAGAAAAACAGTAGTTATCGCGGTTGTGGGAATGTTGTCCATTTCGTGTGAAAAGCATTTAGAAGACTTATATGACAATCCAAATGCAGTAACTACCATAGACGATTCAGCATTATTCACCAAAGCAGTTAGAAGTTTGTTCCAAGGAACTACAGATACCGGTTCATCTAAATTTGCAGGTATGCATGCGCATTACTATGTGGCCGGAAGTACTTGGAGGGCACCGGATCAATACGGTGATGGTCATGATGGCGATTACAATGGTATTTTGAATGGGGCCTATAGTGGAACCATAAGACACATTGAAGAAGTACTAGATCTTACTTCTGCAGAAGGTACGGGCAATAACGTGCGTAATGCCATGGCAAATGTGGTAGCTGTCCTAGGTTATGCAAAAGTAACCGATGCCTTTGGCGATGTTCCATATACCGAAGGTGGAAAAGGCAAATCCCAAGATATTTTACAACCAAAGTATGATACCCAGCAAAGCATTTATACCGATTTGATTGCGCGTTTAACTTCAAGCATAGCCGTCCTAAAAACGGCTGATCCAGCCAAAGGCTATCCCGGTTCTGACCCCATTTTCGACAACGATTTGGAGAAGTGGGTGCGATTTGCCAATAGTGTTCGTCTGCGTTTGGCCATGCGTATTCGATTTGCTGATGAATCCTTATCGCGATCTGCGGTGACACAATGTCTGAATGACCCTCTAATGGAAGATTCCAGCCATGATGCATTTATGATTGAAACCGAAGGTACAGGAAATGCTTGGTTCAATAGAAGAGAAGGGTTTCCTTCTATAAAAATGTCTACCAC
>JAGLKG010000451.1 GCA_023141835.1 Maribacter sp.
GAACTTAAAGTAAAATGCTTTACTTTCTGATACTATAAATATACCATTTTCTCAAAATTGTTTAGATATTTATAGTGCAATTTCTTTTGGGTTTGGACATAATTCAAAATTAATTTAAACAGCGAACACGCTCTTAACTTTATGTCCAGTTAAATATAGTAAGTCCAATTTTTAAATTTGTTTAAGATTGCACATTAATTACAAAACGCACATACCTGGACATGGGGTGTTCGCCATTGTCTTTTACTTCGGCGATTATATGTAATTCCCCCCTATGATCAGTAGGCAATAGCACAGAGGCCTCTTTCCCGTTAGAAGTTAGCTGCGCATCTCCGGAATAGCTTCCTACTTCTTTATAGATCCAATAGTTAATGTTCAAATCATCTCCATCTGGATCCGTCGTATCGATTTTTAAGTTGATGGTGTCGCCATCTTTTGCGTCAATTCGTTTCGGGGATATCGCGCTCACGGAAGGAGGATGATTGGCATTGTCATAATCCGAAATACACCAGTCAGCCCTACCCGCAAAATCTTCCTGAATGGTTTCGACCCATCTGACCTGTGGATAGGTGGGGTCAATTTCCTTGGTAAAGGGATTATAATCTGCCGCTGCCTCACCATCTTCCCATCTGTTGGGTTGTTCCTTCGACTGTACCAATCGACCTCCCCAACCACCCCATTCGGGATGTTCGATATTGTCAAGACCTACATCGATAAGATGTAGATAGGCAGGGGAATCTCCTTCCGATATAAAGTCGTATTGTCCAAAATTGCCCCATTGCCCCTCTTTTACCTTACTAAGGTCGCCGTGAATATGCTCATCATCACCTTCTTGTTTTTGACCATCTCCATAGCTGTAATAATTATTTAATAACGGACCATGATCATTAATAATTTCCTTGCCCATAAATTCACCTTCAAATAGATAGTGCTGCGATTCGGGTACTGCTCTTTTCCAAGGGTAGGCGAAACACCAAAATTGATTGGAATTATAAAAAATCTTTACATCGGGCCAATTTGGTTCAATGTACTTTCTATAGGTG
Organism: Maribacter sp.; assembly: GCA_023141835.1. Taxonomy (GTDB): domain Bacteria; phylum Bacteroidota; class Bacteroidia; order Flavobacteriales; family Flavobacteriaceae; genus Maribacter_A. Next base: position 1,044 of record JAGLKG010000451.1, read on the forward strand.
GCATCTTGGTCTAAAATGGCGTAAACAATCGCCTTTTTACATACTTTTTTATAAATTTTGTCCCAATCTGCACCATTCTTATATTCTTCTTCAATGGACTTCAGGGCTCTGGCAATGGTATTGGTGCCTCCCCAAACCTGAAGGTAAATGGGCTCGATAGTATCATCCAAAAGTTTTTTCTTTATAAACTCTGAACCCTGGGTAATTTTCTCCATTTCTCCCTCAAAATCAATGTTTCCAACTCGTACTAGGCTTCTCAAATGATTGGCTGTAGGGTAGCCATCTGCATGTTTAACTAGGTTAGGGTATACTTTTTCGTAATCATCCAATAATCTATCCATCCAATGGGTACCGGGCCATCTAAGGTCGGTCTGTTCCCCATAAATTTTCTTGGTCATATCCATTTCAGAAATGAATTTTGTCCCTTTGCCATCTCCTTTATAATGCCACATAGAACTACTGTAAATGAGGCCTTCAATCGTAAATTCATTGGCATACAACAGCATTCTGACGAAAGAATCCACATCGTCGATTTCTCCATCTGTGGTTACGATGGAACGCGGTTTTTCTGGATTGGGTTGCGCACTGACAATCAACATACCCATCCAGAGGGTCAAAATCAAGCAAAGTGTGCAATTTTTCATTATGTGTCGGGATATATGGTTCTGTCGCATCTGTTAAAATTAGGAATATTTTTAGACAATAATAGCAGTCATTAAAAAAGGTAGTCGACTGAATTTCAACACATAAATTTTTCTCATTACTTGAAATTAATTGCAAATATTCACAGATGCGACA
>JAGLKG010000452.1 GCA_023141835.1 Maribacter sp.
GTAAAAGGCATCTAACTAATAATCCCCTGGAGCATATCCTTCAGAATAAAGACTATATTCAAACCATAACCAAAGTTCAAATAAAGGATTATTAACTTAGACACATAAGAGGGATATTATCAATGATGATATTCTATTGTTCTAGCACATTTAAAAAAATGACAGGAATAAAATTGAGCTTTTTGATATTAGTAACATTAAGTATTGTTGGATGTTCATCCGAAGAAGACCCAATGACAGATGCCGAAAAATATATGGCAGATAAATACAATGCACCATGGAGCAATATTGTTATTCAAAAAACGGAAACAAAAACAAACGGAAAAGTTACCGAAAACAGAAAGTATATAGCCGTACAAGTTAAGAACTCTATGGACATCAATAGAATTTTAGAGGAAGGAGATTACGCTGAAAAAAGAATGAAAAGTGTTGCTCAATTTGTTCAGGATTCAATTGATATAGGAGAAATCCCCTTTGTGCCGAATGAAATTGAAATTGAATATATAAAAGAGGAAGGGTTTTCTATTTTCAAAAACGAGACAAAAAAAACAATGGCTTTTAATTTGGACTGAAGATGGTACGCAAAACGTGCTACAATATGCCTCTTATGTAAAGCCTTAATCCAGTTTTTAAAAGTTCAAAATAACGATTATTAACTTAGACACATAATAGGGGTATCAACAATGATGCTAACGAATTGTTGTAGCAAAATTTCAAAAATGACAAGATTCATCTTATTTATTTCATTACTTTCTATTTGTACTTCTATAAGTAGCCAGACTAAATCTGAAATTATTCAAAAGACAATTATTGAAAATCAAGATGCAAGCAAATTTGACAGCATTTCCAAATTGCTTGGATATAAAGGTGGAGATGAAATTAGGGTGTCGACATTATTTGTGATAAACGAGGAAGGAAATATTGAAAATATTAGAGCTAGGGCACCCCATTCAATATTTGAACAAGAAGCGACAAGAATATTAAAAAAACTTCCTCAACTCACTCCCGCCCAAATTAATGGTAAGCCAACAAGACAAAGTTTTGCGATGCCAATAACGTTCGTTATCGAAACTGATAGACAAAAAAAGAAAAGAATCAAGAGGGAACAAAAAGAGAATGAAAAATTATTGAAAAACTAGCTACAAGAATGGCTATAATTCATTGTGGCAGCATGCAAAAAGCAAAAATAATAACCACTAAACGGCCTGATTTCATAGCCTAATCGTTACTAAAGTTCAAATAATGGATTAAAATGTCTCTCAAGCGAAAAGGACAATTAACAAGCTACGGTGAATGGGCCAAGCATTTAAAAAAGTTTGGCAAACGTTTTTTTTGGAAAGGTGAAAGAAAGGGTGAAAAAAGACTAATTAAAGAAGAGTTGAAAGAATTTGACTAAATGCAAGTTCAAAATAACGATACTCTTTACAGAACGCACCTTTTGTAAAGAGTTTATCATGTCATACAAATTTTAGTATCTTCCTTAAAAATTCAAATAAACGAGTGATAAATCAACAAAATTAGAAGTACTCATAAAATAGAAATATAGTTTCAAGTTTACTATAGCTGTACATTAAAGAGTATTTGAATAATTAAAATTTAGCCCATATAAAGAAAAATTAAATGAAAAAATTACTACTAGTCTTTTTATTAATTTCCATAATTTCTTGCAATACAAATAATAAGAAAAAGGATTCTGAAACTTTATGGACTTCCCTTTGGAATGGACAAGATCTTGCTGATTGGCACACCTATTTGGGAACTCAATACAATGCAGAAGTAGATAGCCTAGGAAATACTGTTGAACCTTACGGACTTGATAATGACCCACTTCATGTTATAACAGTAAGTAAGGTGGATAAAAGAAATGTTATTCGAATTACAGGTGAAGTGTGGGGGATGATTTTTACAGAGAAGGTGTTTAACAATTACCATTTGAAGCTTAGAATGAAATGGGGTGAAAAAATGTATCCGCCAAGAGAAAATGGCCCACGCGATAGTGGGTTGCTTTACCATGGTTTTGGTGAACCTGGTTCGGCCAATCATTGGATGGGTTCTCAAGAACTACAAATACAACAAGGCGATATGGGAGATTACTGGCCTGTAGGAGATGTAGAGATAGATATTCCAAGTATTCCATATAAAGACAAATACTATATTTATAAAGAAGGTGCCGATTTGAGGACATATCATTTAGCGGAAATTTTAGAAACAGCAAGTCAAGATAGTCTTGCAAAACGAAGGGTGTTCAAAGCTTTAGATGCTGAAAAACCTCATGGCCAATGGAATGATATCGAATTGATTGTAATGGATGGTAATAGCATACATATTGTCAATGGGAAAGTCGTAATGCGTTTATTTAACTCAAGAATTGGAAGCAGTCAAAAACCTCTTGATTCAGGAAGAATAATTCTGCAATCAGAAGGTGCTGAGGTATACTATAAAGATATTTATATCCGACAAATAGCAGAAATTCCTAAAGAATTCAAGTAAATTATTTTATATGGTTCCGAAAAACACTCCTTTACATGGTATGTGAAATCATATCACCCTTCGTGGCGCTGCGCTTCATATACTAACCATTACCTATAATATGCAAATCAATCTACAAAAGAATAAGATTTGGACTTGCAACAAAAATGTGGATATTAAGTAAAGAATTACGTTCGTATCATCAAGATCGAATCAAGATGGGAACAATTGGTTATTTTATGGAAGGATCTAGAAGAACAGCAAAATGCGAGGTAATAGAAATTGTAGGATTAATGACAAACCGAGCAAAGTTCAAATAAAGGATTGCATACAATGGAAATACTTGATAAAGATTTTAGTTCAGATTGGTACTCTGCTATTCTAGGGAATTTATGGGACAACAAATATTTGTCTAAGGAAGATATCGATATTTTAATGTCTGATTACTTTGAGAACAAGTCTGTGTACTTACTCAATATTACTGATGAAAAAGCTGAAATAGTTAGAAGGGCATTGTTTGAAAATAGAAATCGTAGAAAGTTTAAATAAACGATAAATTAGGACACTAACCCGGCGAAAGAATTATATTTAAAAGTCTAAAAAAACGATAACCAATATGTCTGAATTAGAATTAAAGAATGGTCAAAGTTTTATATACATGGACCAATATGAAACTGTAGAAGCTAATGTAAGTTATGCCAAAACAATAGAAGGGTTTAGTGCATTTAAAATTCGTGTAAACGGTAAGCCAGTAGTTATATCCAAGAATTTCAAATTCATGGTTGATAAATTAAATGAATTGATTGGGAGACATCAATTAATAGAATCAAAGTTTAAATAAAGGATTGAATATTGGCAAAGAAACGCACGGAACATATAATCCATGATGATGAAATTGAGATTGGCCCATTTCAGCTACAGCTGATGTTCAGAGAATCTTGGGAGAGCGATATCCAGCTCTTCACACATTCGTTCTTCTGTGATTGTAATGCCGAAAAAAGGGAATTGGCGGACTACAAAAGCTATATCAACAATTTGAATGACGTTATATTGAAAGGTCGGTGCAGTGTATGCAATACTATTGCAGCCAGATACATTGAGACCGGCGAGCGCAGTGGAATCGAAAAAATTGCAGATAAAATAAGGAAATTGAACCAGAGATAAAGTTCAAATAAACGATTTATTAACTTGGGCACATAAGAGATATGTAATCAATGATTATACTCCTGTATTGCAAAACATTTAGAAAATTATGACCAAACCAAAAACGTTATGTGTAATCGGCCTAATTCTATTTGTTATAAGCTATTGGATATTTACACAAGGAAATGAATTTGCCCATGCTCAAAAACCAATTGATTTCGCTCATTGGCTAAATTTGATTGGAGCGGTATTGCTTCTTAATTTTAATAGAATATTCCCCAAAAACAAAATCGGAAAAATTGGCTCTATAATAACAACTTTGGGAGTAATAGCATTTATTGGACTAAATACAATCGACTTTATTTCTTGGAGTTTTGGAGATGATAATGATAGTCGAAATGCATTTTTCAACCAATTGGCAAGCACACCTGCAATTGCTTTTCCTTTCGTTTATGTTGGTCCATCATTGTTATTTCTCGGTCTTTCAATTCATGCTCTGAATTTTATTAAATCGAATCTAATTGGATATATAATGACAGTATTAGGGGCAGTTTTTATGGGACTGGGCTATTTTCTGTGGAGTAATTTAGTTTATACCGCATTAGGGTGTACGATTTTTGCTTTAGGCTTAATATTAATACTGAACAAAATAGACGAAAAACAAAATAATGATGCACATCACGGTTTATAAAACCGTTACCAAAGTCTAAATAAACGATGACTTTCCCACTGCGATTATAGTTCCAAAAAAAATAGAGACCAATGGCTCGTATAAGTTGGGGATTATCATTAATTATATATTCCTAATTTTAGCAAATACGGGAATATATTTTCGTTCAACTAATCCTATCCTCAGCCAAAAGTTAATTTTATTTCATACTTTCGGCTGAGGATAAAAAAATCATGAGTAAGATTATAGGTCGAGATAGAGAAGTTGAACAACTTGAAAAATTACTCAATTCAGACAAGTCAGAATTGGTAGTAATTTATGGTCGTAGAAGGGTAGGCAAAACCTTTCTAATAAGGGAAACCTACAAAAAGCACATAATTTTTGAAGTGTCGGGCATACCAGGGGGGACTTATAAAGACCAGCTTACGAATTTCTACAATGAAATATGCAGCCAAAAAAAAGCCTTCGCTAAAAAAGAAGTTCCTAAAAACTGGTTAGAAGCGTTTAACATTTTTGGTGAATATATTGATAGCAAAGGTGGGGATGAAAAAAAAGTACTGTTCCTTGATGAATTTCCATGGATGTATACCCATAAATCCAAATTCGTTCAACTGTTTGGTCATTTCTGGAATAGTTACTGCTCAAAGAGAAACGATTTAGTAGTCGTTATTTGTGGTTCCGCTGCATCTTTTATGGTAAATAAAGTAATGAAGGATCCTAAAGGGTTGCACCATAGGATCACCCTACCAATTAGGCTATTGCCTTTTAACCTTTATGAAACAGAATTATTTTTGAAGTCCAAGAAGGTTAATCTCGATAGATATTCTTATCTACAATTATACATGGCAGTAGGAGGTATTCCACATTATTTGGAAAAAATCCAATCAGGTGATAGTGTTCCAGTTGCAATTGATAGGTTGTGCTTTGACAAGAGTGGACTTTTGGTGGATGAGTTCAATCATATATTTGCTTCACTTTTTGATGATTCCGATAATCATATAAAAATTGTTGAGGCACTTGCAACTTCACAAAAAGGAATAACCCGTGATGAGTTGATCCTAAAAAGCAAAATTAGTTCAGGAGGCACTTTGACCAAGACTATAGAAGAATTAAGTGAGTCCGGATTCCTTTCTGAGTATGAGCCTTACAGCAATACCTCCAAAGAGACATTGTATAGATTAACGGATGAATATTCGATGTTCTATTTGAAATACATGAAAAAAAACAAGGGTGGAAGTTGGAAGACTCTATATAGCTCAAGAAGCTATGCTTCTTGGAGTGGTTTTGCGTTTGAAAATCTTTGTTTAAAACATGATAGACAAATATTGATTGGTTTGGGAATAAACGGAATTGATGCAAATAGTTCAAGCTGGAGAAACGATAATGCTCAAATTGACCTACTTATTGATAGGAGCGACAGGACAATTAATATTTGTGAATTGAAGTTCAGTGAAAATGAATTTACAATTAGTAAATTGTATGCCGATAATATTCGTAACAAGAAAAGGGAGTTCATCGCTGAAATGAAAGATAGAAAAAATGTATTCGTAACATTTGTAACTACGTTTGGTGTGAAAAGTAACAGTCATAGCGATGAAGTGATGGACAATCAAGTTACCATGGATAGTCTATTCAAAAAAAGTGAATAAATTCTATTATCAGCCAAAAACAACAAATATCAATACGATTTGGCTGAGAATAGAAATATTAGGCTACAATAACCTGGTTCAGAATAATCGGATACGACCTAAATTGTATGTAATACCATGTCCTTATACCGGTCGGAATGCCGGAAGATGAATTCTCAAAAAGGGATAAAGTCCAAATAAGTGACTCATTTGCACCCGATAAACGTTAGATAATCAGATAGTAAAATTGTACTATAATGTTCTTGCGTTATGTAACTTGAGCTTTGGTAAAAGCGAAAATTGTTACTATAGTTTCTCGAAAAAATTTATTCTTAAAAGTTTCTTCTACGATATTAATGGAACACTTGTCGAATACGCGATTTTTAAAACATAGCAAAAAGTGAAGCTTTTAAAATGCGCTGGCAAGCGGCTGGAAATTGCGTTATAAATAAATTGCAATAAGCAATTTGTATTTATATAAAATATCAGTAGTGTCCGATAAAACTTTTTAAAAGCGGGATTTCCATAATAGGATTTCCCGCTTTATAGTTATATTGATTTTGCGAAAAAATGTAACTATGAACAAAAGTAAAAACTTTAGCGGACAGCCCATTATCAAACAACTATTAAAATTGCTTCCCTTTGACATTGTTTCCCGGACAGCCAAAAATCAAGATAGCGATAGGTATTACAAGAAGTTCAAGACCTATGACCATCTGGTAACGATGTTGTATGCAACATTGGGCGGGGTGAGCTCCCTACGGGAACTTTCCACGGTACTGCTTGCCTGTGAAGGCAAGATAGGCCATCTGAACCTAAAGTATTTCCCAAAACGCAGCACCTTGTCCGATGCCAATAAGAAACGTAGCGCGTAAGTTTTTGCCAGTATCTATTATTCACTTTATAATAAGTACGCCCCGTTTTTATCGGACAGCAGTCCGCTCTCTTCACCTATAAAACACCTAAAGATCGTGGATTCGACCACCATAAGCTTGTTCAGCGACATTTTGAAAGGGGTCGGGCGTAATCCCGTCAATGGTAAAAAGAAAGGCGGTATCAAGATGCACACAATGATCAACGCCTTGGAGGATGTGCCCTGTTTGGTACGTTTTAGCAGTGCGGCCACCCACGACCATACGTTCTTGAAGGACCTGAACCTGGAGAAAGGCTCTTTTGTGGTCTTTGACAAAGCCTATAATGACTACTTGCAATATCTTGAATGGACGGATGACGACATCTATTTCGTCACAAGGCAAAAGGAAAATGCCGTCTACAAAACTATCGAAGAGTTCGACTTGGCCGATACGACCAGTGATGCCGTCCTAAAGGACGAAGTCATATCCGTCCAGAAAAAAGGAACCACTTTGACCCTTAGACGTATTGCCTATTGGAACAACCAAAAGAACAAGGTGTTCGAGTTTATCACGAACCATTTGGAACTGGAGCCGGACAAGGTTGCGGAAATCTATAAGCATAGATGGCAGATAGAGACCATGTTCAAAAGACTTAAGCAGAACTTTCCCCTCAAATATTTTCTGGGCGACAACCAAAATGCCATCGAGATACAGATCTGGTGCGGTCTGATTATCCAACTTCTCATGCTCGTTGTACAAAGAAGAACAAAACGGAAATGGGCATACTCAAATATGGTGTCCATGGTAAGGTTCCACCTTATGACCTATATAGACCTGTTCAAATTCCTTGAAAACCCCGACAAACAATGGCAACAGCTCACAACTAAACCACCTGACAAGCAGTTGTCGCTATTTTAGGAAGACACCTTGCTATTGGACAAAACCAAGCTTTAAACCATTTTATTGACCTTATGTGCCCTTTTGAGATAAATCTGTATTTTTATCGGACACTACTGTTAAACAATAAGTGTTTGCAGCGGATATTTTACATAGTATAGAATTATAGCTATCAAATGGATAAACCACTATTACAGACAAAACAATACATTTGTACTATAATTTATGTTATGTCAAATAGAATATTAAACCTATGGATAAAGTAGGAATAATATTCAACATGGGCACCATCCCCATTATTTCCGTTACAACAAATAGGCCTTATATCAAAAAACAGGACAGAATGTTCCGTCTAAGACCTAAGATGTAATTTGCTCTTTAAACTTTTCCAGCACGAAATTCGTTTCTTACTGAGCGGCCTTGATGTTTTGCAGAAGTTGGTTGTATGCGCTATCAACAGTTGTCTTGTTCATAACTTGTAATTGAGAAAAAAACAAATAAGTAAATAGAGAGTACTACTCGTGTTTATATTGGAATTGGCTTTTCTACCCAGTTTTTAATTTGTCCACAAAGTCCGATTTGTAAAACATCATTATACTGAGGGGAGACTTTCAAGCACGGTT
>JAGLKG010000453.1 GCA_023141835.1 Maribacter sp.
GGGGCATTGGCAATCGCCACAGAAGCCATACGCATGGAAATCAAGGACTTTGGAATTCACATGACCGATCTGGCCCCTGGCGATTTTGCCACAAATATTGCCGCTGGACGTTATCACGCCCCTATTTTAGAAAATTCACCCTACTCGAATGCTTATGCCAAAACCTTAAAACTCATAAATGACGATGTATCTGGAGCAAATGACCCCATTCAAGTGGCTCATAGGGTATTGAAAATAATCACTACCAAAAAACCCAAGGTACATTATAAGGTGGGTTCGTTTATGCAGAAATTCTCTCTGACCCTTAAAAAAATACTTCCAGATAAAGTATATGAGAAGTTATTGTTAAACCATTATAAATTGTAATTTTGGAGGTTTCAAAAGAACAATTGCCGTACAGAAAATAATAATCAGTTAACAAACAAATTCATGAAATTTTTTATTGACACAGCTAATTTAGATCAAATACGTGAAGCTCAAGAATTAGGGGTTTTGGATGGAGTTACAACAAATCCATCATTGATGGCTAAAGAAGGCATTACGGGAAGGAATAATATTCTAAAACACTATGTTGATATATGCAATATTATCGAGGGTGATGTTTCTGCAGAGGTTATCGGCACTGAGTTTGAACAAATGGTAAAGGAAGGTGAAGAATTGGCCGAACTTCATGATCAAATTGTCGTTAAGATTCCCATGATCAAAGATGGGGTAAAAGCACTTAAGTATTTTTCCGATAATGGTATTCGCACCAACTGTACTTTAGTCTTTTCGGTGGGTCAGGCTTTGCTTGCAGCAAAGGCTGGTGCAACCTATGTTTCTCCCTTTATCGGAAGATTGGATGATATTTCAACCGATGGGCTTAATTTAATTGCTGAGATTCGTCATATATATGATAACTATGCTTTTGAAACACAGATTTTGGCTGCATCTGTAAGACATACAATGCACGTTATCGATTGTGCCAAATTAGGTGCGGATGTAATGACGGGGCCATTATCTTCTATAGAAGGTCTTTTAAAACACCCGCTTACCGATAGTGGTTTGGCAAAGTTCTTGGCAGATTATAATAAAGGAAATTAAGATATAAGTAAAAGACATATTAAAAATTAAAAGTCCGTTGGATATGAAATATCAACGGACTTTTTTTAGGATATGAATTTCAATTTTCCTTAAAAGGAATAGTACATATTGGCAAATGCATCCACAATCAATGCATTGTCGGTAATGATGCATTTGTTCATAGGGTAAATAATAAGTGCCTTGTTCAAGGTGTCAAAATTTTCGGTCTTGTATTGATTGGTGCTATCAAGACCTGCGGTCTCCACTAAATTCTTCCATTCATTGTCATTGGCCTGTACGCTGATGCCAACAAAGGTATATTCTGGTTTTTGTTTTGAAAGTTGCACGACCCTTTTTGAAATATCGTTAAAGTGTTTTTTGTAGGTACTAGACCAAAAATAAAACACCACCTTTTTATTTTCTGCAATCTGTTGTAGGGACATTTTTTCTCCAATCAAATTGATTACCTGAACATTGGGAATCTTCTTGTTTGGCTGAATGTTCCTGATACCCTCATAGGTATCATTGATTTCTTCGATATGCCTGTTGTTTCCCGACAGTGCACGGAAAACCCTGATGAATATCTGATTGTTCTCCTCTGTGTCCCGTACTTTCAGAAGGTAACCCAAGGCCACGTTCCTAAATAGATTGTCCTTCAATTCAGTTTCTTCAACCAAACTGTCTATCAGCTTTAGTTTGTGTTTGTTGAAGTGGAGATGGTTTTTGACCATCTTATCTTTTATATTGCAATTGGAGGAGCACGACATATACGCCAAGTTCCCAAAATGGTAGGTCATATACTCATAATATGGCCTTAGATATGTAAAATCCTTTTTGCCATAGGTGAGGTTTTTTCGATACGCATAAAAATCCTTGGACAATTTAGGAATTGCCTTTTTTTCCGAATACTTCCTATGTTTAAAAGGGTACATTTCTTTAAAGGTGGCATAGTAATAAACAATATTGGCCTCGGCAATTTCAGATTCTTTCACTGACAATGCTGATTCAACCTTTAAATTGTCCAACAAATCAATTTTCATTTGTTGCAGGGAATCTATCTTTCGGATAAAATCTTTTGGAACTAAACTGTAATATTCGTTTATCAACTTCTCCTCACTTTCACAAGCGAGATACATCTCAACCATAAAGTTGTTGATTTCCTCACCACTACCTGAGAATACAAGTGATTCATCAAAATCAGCAGTGTTCAATCTAATCAGAAGACTATCTCCCTTTTCAAGATATACATATTGTAATTCAGGGGAGTGGTTAAAATGGTACAGACCATCTTCAATGGAATCCAATTTAAATGCAAACATATTGTTTTCATCCAGGGAAGATGAATCAATGACGACATCTCCTTTATAAAGAACTACATGTTTGCTGGTCGGGTTGACGATTTCGCCGCTAAAAAAAACAGCGGGGGATTTTTTTTTGCTTTCATTACAACCTGCCAATATGAAAAGAAATAGATAAAGTAATTTTTTATTCATACTTGAATATCTACAATGTAACAAACAAAATTAAGGAACACATATACGCTATCCTGTTAATTGCGAGTTAAAAAACACTAGGTTACGTTAATACTTCCCAGAAATTCTATGCTAAGTTTATTGGATTGAGCCTATTAATTTCTGTATTTTTGCACGGATTTTAAAAAACGCATCTATGTTATCGGTTTCAAATTTATCAGTCCAGTTTGGGAAACGTGTTCTTTTTGACGAGGTTAATGTTTCTTTTACCCAGGGTAATTGTTATGGGGTTATCGGAGCTAATGGGGCTGGGAAGAGTACCTTTTTAAAAATACTTTCCGGTCAGACCGATCCTACATCTGGCCATGTGCATTTAGAACCCGGTAAAAGAATGTCGATCTTGGAGCAGGACCACAATGCCAACGATAAGCATACAGTACTTGAAACCGTGGTCATGGGAAATAAACCGTTATTTGCCATAAAAAATGAGATTGATGCACTCTATGCAGACTATACGGATGAAAATGCTGATAAAATCGGAGAGCTTCAGGTACAATTTGAAGAAATGAACGGTTGGAATGCAGATAGTAATGCAGCCGCATTATTATCCAATTTGGGCATTCATGAAAATTTGCATTATACGTTGATGGCTGATGTGGACTCTAAACTTAAAGTTAGGGTACTGTTGGCCCAGGCGCTGTTTGGGAATCCTGATGTGTTGGTAATGGATGAGCCTACCAACGATTTGGACTACGAAACTATCAATTGGTTGGAGAACTTTTTGGCCTATTACGAAAACACTGTAATCGTAGTATCGCATGACCGCCACTTTTTAGATGCCGTATGTACCCATATTGCCGATATAGATTTTGGGAAAATGAACTTATTTTCCGGAAACTATACGTTTTGGTATGAAAGTAGCCAATTGGCTGCTCGCCAAAGGGCCCAACAGAATAAGAAGGCTGAAGATAAGGCCAAGGAACTGCAGGAATTTATAATGCGTTTTAGCGCCAATGTCGCGAAAAGCAAGCAGGCCACATCTCGAAAGAAAATGCTTTCTAAATTAAAGATAGAGGATATAAAACCCTCGAGTAGAAGGTATCCAGCCTTGATTTTTGATAGTGAACGGGAAGCAGGTGATCAAATATTGAATATTGAAGGCCTAAGTGCATCTTCCGAAGACGGCGACCTACTATTTGAAAATGTGAATATCAATTTGGCCAAAGGAGACAAAGTCGTTATACTCTCTAAGGATTCTAGGGCAACATCAGCTTTCTATGAGATTATCAATGGTAATAAAAAGGCGGATGCAGGATCTTTTCAATGGGGTGTAACTACCGCGCAATCTTATTTACCCGCTGATAACTCAAATTTCTTCAATGAAAATGTAAATCTGGTGGACTGGCTAAGACAATGGGCCAAAACCGAAGAAGAGCGTGAAGAAGTATATATTAGAGGATTTTTGGGTAAAATGTTGTTCAGTGGCGAAGAGGCCTTAAAAAAATGCACTGTACTTTCTGGAGGGGAAAAAGTACGATGTATGCTCAGTAGGATGATGATGCTAAGGGCCAATATATTAATGCTCGATGAACCTACCAATCATTTAGATTTGGAAAGCATTACAGCATTCAACAACTCTCTTAAGAATTTCAAAGGAACGGTTTTATTCACAACGCATGATCATGAATTTGCCCAAACCGTGGCTGATCGTATTATAGAATTGACTCCTAAAGGCAACATTGACAGATATTTAACGTTTGATGAATATATGTCCGATAAGACTATAAAGGAGCATCGGGATAAAATGTACCCCGTTACCGCATAGTTTTATCACCCCCAAATACCTACATCATGAAAACCTACAGCATTATGTATGCACTTGTGGCATTTGTGATCATCTCGTGTAGCAAAACTGGTGAAGTAACGAT
>JAGLKG010000454.1 GCA_023141835.1 Maribacter sp.
TTTGCCCAAAGCCCATTTTGATGGTTTTGTCATGCTGAATCTCTATGCACAACGAACACTCTTTTCCGATCAATTGCATCCCAAATTGAACATTTCTTTACAGCAAGAGAATGTGCAAATTATTAGTATCTTGCTGCCTATCATTTATACGCTTGCCAAACCTTTTTTAATACGGAACGCTAAAAGCCAAACGCAGTACGCTTCACGCTGAACCTAGAATAATGAATTAACTACTGATTACTGAACACTTAACACTTAACACTTAACAAATGAAAAGAAATAAATCGTTTCCCCAAAACATCGTACTAATTGCCATCACGGCAGTCTTCCTTTTATCCACCAATTTTAGCTGTAAAAATGCCGGTAAGAAAGTAGCCGAAGTAGAAGAGGCTACAACTGAAATAGAAACTACTCCCGATTTTCAAATCTCATTGGCCCAATGGTCCCTACATAAAACTTTTTTCGGAGTTGAATCTATGGATTGGGCCGCGTTTGGTAAAACGCTGATGGAGTCTCCCGACGATTTATTAAAGGGTCCGGATCCTATGGATTTTCCTGCAATGGCCGCCGAATATGGGGTTAATTCAATAGAGCTGGTCAATACCTTTTATTACTCAAAAGCGGATGACATGGAGTATTGGACCGCGTTTAAAAAAAATTGTGATGCTGCAGGAGTAAAAGTGGGTCTAATCATGTGTGATGCCTTGGGTAATCTTGGGGATGCCGATCCTGAAGCTCGTAAGGCAGCTGTTGAGAACCATCATAAATGGGTAGATGTGGCCCAATTTCTTGGTGCCCATTCTATACGGGTCAATGCTGCGGGAAATGGAACTGCAGAAGAAGTAGCGGAAAATGCTGTTGACGGACTTTCGAGCTTAGGAGCCTATGGTGCTTCTAAAGGCATTAATATCATCGTTGAAAATCATGGAGGTTATTCCTCTGACGGTACATGGCTAAGTGGTGTAATGGCCAAAGTAGACATGGACAATGTAGGGACGCTGCCCGATTTTGGAAATTTCTGCATTGCACGAAGCCCAGACGGATGTGCCAAGGAGTATGACCGCTATAAAGGAATCGCCGAGCTAATGCCTTATGCCAAAGGGGTAAGTGCCAAATCGCATGCCTTTGATGCAGCCGGGAATGAAGTGGATTCTGATTTTCTTAGAATTATGAAAATCGTAAAAGAATCTGGGTTTAAAGGCTATGTCGGTATTGAATATGAAGGCACTGAACTTTCAGAGGACGAAGGCATAAAAGCGACCAAAGCCTTGCTCGAAAAAGTTTTTAAGGAACTATAAGAGACTATTGATCTAGGGCCTGTTACCACTAAACGGAAAGCATGGGTTTTTTGTTGGTATACGCTATGACTTTAATCAGGGGAAGGTATTGTTTTTAACAGTACCTTCCCCTTTGTTTATAATGTCATACCAATACCTATGGAGGCTAAACAATTTTTGACTTGGACAGGACGAATCGTTTTGTTGGTCCTATTGTTTTTTTTCTTGTACATCATAGGTACACTGGGTATTTCAGAGATGCTACCGGATACAGCATCAGAACCGGGACTGGTACCTGGTACTGCCGGATTCTTGGTCTACGGACTGCTCAATACCCTTCTCATCATTGCATTGATCCGAAGTTCACGTTGGCATGATTGGAAACTGGCGATAACATTGGCCTTTGCCTATTATGGCGCAGTAACCTTTTTAACACAAATTGAAACTTGGTATTTCTTGTCAGAGGTCACGGTTACGGCTGCACTTTTACCCCATCTTTTTATTATGGGGTTGCCCGTTGCCTTTATCTTTATTCCATTGGCCGTATTGATTTTGGGCAAAAGAAAAGCAAAAGATACCTTGGCCATTACCACTGTAGACAGAACGCTTTCAAAACAGTTTTGGGTCAAAGTAATAGTCATCGCCTTGGTTTATATTGTCCTCTATTGGGGGGCGGGATATTACATCGCCTGGCAAAATCCTGATTTACGCGCATTTTATGGTAGTCCGGGTGCCATTACCCCTTTTTGGGAGCATACGGCAAAAACCTTGGCCACCGATCCAGGCCTGTTGCCCTTTCAGTTTGTACGGGGCCTATTATGGACCCTCTGCGCCATCCCCATACTTTGGGGCTCTACCTTAAGAACAGGGTCTACGGCAGTTCTTTTGGCATTGTTCTTTACCATACCACAGGTATTGGGACTTATTTTAGAAAACCCGTTAATGCCAAGTGCCAGTGTTCGGGCCAGCCATATGATCGAGGGTATTGCCTCCAATTTCACCTTTGGTCTGATCATCGTTTGGCTGTTGCATCG
>JAGLKG010000455.1 GCA_023141835.1 Maribacter sp.
CCTTCAACACTTTCATCCACTTTTACCGGTGAGTGTTTGGTTCTATAGGCTTCAATTTCGTTAACCGTAATTTTATTCGCCTCCAATATTTTGGGAAGGTCATCCATTCTTAGGTTGCTGCAGAAGTACGTTACTTCTGTGCCTTCCAAAAACTCCACCAAATGGTCTGCTAATTTCTTTGCATTGTTTTCGGAATGCTTCACTTTGCCGATTCGGTTTTCTATCAAACGTTTGGTGCGTCTCCCAACACAATAAATATTTTTGAAACGGAGTTCATCGGCGCCGACATTGGTCAATAGGGCCTCAACGGCATTTTTACTGGTGATGACCACATTTTGAATTTCAGATTTCAGGACGCTTTTGGAAATTCGCGTCGGATTTGTTTTGATGAAATCTTCCGATGCCACTTTGAGTCCATCTTGAAAAAGATGCATTTGCTCTGAGGTGAGCTTTTTTGTTGAAAATATGTTGGTTTGGATGCTTTCATCCAGTATTTCACCCATCAAACGCTTGCCACCACGGCTTAATATACTATTTGCACAGTCACGTCCAATATTTTCATGTGCTCCCAGTTGTGCAGTAAATTCAGCCTCTAATTTTTTGGTCCCATCAATAGATAGTAATACCCCTTTCAAAGTAACTTCCTCTTTGTGGTTAATATAGGCCAAAGCCCCGATTGGAGCTGTACACCCGCCTTCTAATATTCTAAGAAATTCCCGTTCAAGTTTTGTGCAAATTTCGGTGGTTTCATGATTTAGTTTACCGCAGGCTTCACGCACAAATTCGTCATTTTCCATAGCGGCAATGACGATGGCGCCTTGGGCAGGGGAGGGTACCATCCATGTAAGACCTATGGTGTTTTCATGTTCCAAACCAATACGGTCTAACCCGGCGGCGGCAAAAATTGCCCCGTTCCAATCGTTGTCCTTTAATTTTTGCATACGACTGTTTATGTTTCCCCTAAGGTCAACCACCGTATGCGTTGGGTATCTATTTAACCATTGGGCCTTTCTTCTTAGACTACCTGTTGCTATAATGGCATCCTTACTTGCTAAAAACTCCTCATTATCATTGAATGCTAGTATATCAAGGTAATTGGCACGTTCTAGAACAGCTGCCTGTACAATGCCTTTCGGCAATGCGGTAGGTACATCTTTCATGGAGTGTACCGCAATATCGACATCACCACGTAACATGGCCACATCTAAGGTCTTGGTGAAAATCCCTGTGATTCCAAGTTCGTACAACGGTTTGTCCAAAACCAAATCCCCAGTCGATTTTACCGGAATCAAAGTGGTTTTGTATCCAAGGGCTTCAAGTTGGTTCTTAACGGTATTTGCCTGCCATAACGCTAGTTCGCTATCGCGGGTGCCTATTCTAATAATCTTGCTCATTGGGAATTTAATTCTAACTGAAAAACCTTTTGAATTAGGGCCAGACTGTCGTCTGCATCGCCATTGGCGTCCTTAAGGTGATTGGCAAATTGTTTGGTAATTTTTTGAATGATGCGTTCGGAGATGACATCGGCCTGTTTGGTATTGAAATCGGATATTTTTTTGGATTGGTAATCCAACTCCTCATCCTTCATTGTATTCAATTTCTTTTTTAATGCCTTGATAACCGGAGCAAATTTTCGGGTTTCCAACCATTGGATAAAATCCCGCTTTACCTCCTCAATAATATGCTCTGCCTGCGGTATAAATTGTTTCCGGCGTTCCAAGGTCTCATCGGTCATCTGTGAAAGATGGTCCAAATGGATTAAGGTAACGTTCTCAATTTCGGAGACATCATCGGCCACATTTTTGGGGATGGAAAGGTCCAAGATCAATAAGGGCTTTTTGGGATAAAGGATTTCCTTGGAAATGGTGGGCGATTGGGCACCCGTTGCAACGACCAGGATGTCGGAATTACGAATCTCTGTCTGTAGATCACCATAATCCTTTACGACCAAATTGAACTTGCCCGCGATTTTTTCCGCTTTGTCCTTGGTTCGGTTGATTAAGGTAATATGCGAATTTTGGGTATGCTTAATAAGATTTTCGCAGGTGTTACGCCCAATTTTACCTGTGCCAAAGAGCAAAATGTTCTTATCGGAAATGTCCTTGACATTTTTCAGGATGTATTGGACAGAGGCAAAGGAGACGGAAGTAGCACCCGATGAAATCTCGGTTTCATTTTTTATGCGTTTGCTGGCCTGAATCACAGAATTACACAAGCGTTCGATAAAAGGGTTGGCAATACCATGTTTTTTGGAGCGATTGAAACTTTGCCGCAATTGGCTTATGATTTCGAAATCACCTAAAATCTGACTATCGAGTCCTGTGCCTACACGGAACAAATGCGAAATGGCATCGTTGTTTTTATATACGTAGGCAACATCTTGAAATTCTTCCACAGTACCCTTGGTGTTGTCGCACAAAAGTTTGATGAGCTGAAAAGGATGTTGTGCAAAACCGTGCAATTCGGTTCGGTTACAGGTAGAGGTGGCCAATAGCCCATCAATACCAATGGCTTTGGCCTGGACCAATAAATTTTCCATGGCGGCCTCATCCAAGCTGAAATGACCACGAATGTGTGCATCTGCCTTCTTGTAATTAAGGCCAATGGTATAAAATGAATTATGCCTTGAAATGTGATAATCTTTCATAGATCTTTTTGGAACGTGCACAAAAATAGAAGCATCGTTCATATAAAAATAACGCTAGAGGAACAATTAGTATCGATTTTGGTGTTTTTGAACGTATTTCGTTGTAAATTGCCTTCAATCCATTGTTTATATGTCGGTTTAACCGATTCTGAGCAACACTATTTAGAACATCTCTAAATAGATAATTTAATTTTGCAAATGATGTTAACGGAAAATGTCGCTCAAGGGTCGTATACGGAAGTGTTGATTGAAGATGGCTTTTACGTCTTGAAATTGCAAAATGACCAAGATGAAATACAAAAGGTTACTCGCGAAATAGATAGTTCATTCATTCAATTTCACTTCTGCCTAAAGGGTCGCGCCAAGTTTATTTTCAATGAAGGTAGGTATGCCTTGGAGGTTTCCGAGGAAAACTCCCTATTGCTATACAATACCCAGCTCGATTTACCCATGAATCTGGAAATGGCCCCCAATTCCTGGATCGTGTCCATTGTAATGACCATTCGTAAGTTTCATTCGCTCTTTTCCAAGGAGGCCAGTTATATCCCTTTTTTGAGTGTGGAGAACAAGGAGAAAAAGTATTATGCCCAAGAGGGGGTTTCCCCGGCCATTGCGGTAGTGCTTAGTCAGATTATGAATTACAACCTACATCCTTCCATCAAGGAGTTGTATATAAAAGGGAAAGTCTACGAACTCGTTTCCCTCTATTTTAATAAAAGTTCGGATACCGATTTGGAGCAATGTCCCTTTTTGGTCGATGAGGATAATGTAAAGCGCATTCGTCAGGCTAAGGAAATTATGATTGCCCATATGGCCGAACCCCCTTCGTTGGCCGATCTGGCCCAGGAAATTGGGTTAAGTCTAAAAAAATTGAAAGAGGGATTCAAACAGATTTATGGTGATTCGGTCTATAGTTTTTTGTTTGATTATAAGATGGAACACGCGCGTCGATTATTGGAAACCGGCCAGCACAATGTGAACGAGGTGGGACTCAAAGTAGGTTATAGTACCTCCAGTCATTTTATCGCAGCATTTAAGAAGAAATATGGCACCACGCCTAAGAAATATGTGATGTCAATTGCCAATTGAGATAATTTTTGCCCCTTTAAATAAATTAATCGGTTGGGAATGTCGATATTTAGCATTCAATCCAAATTTTATGCAAATTCCTTTAAAAATTACCGCAACCCTTATTACAATTTTTCTATTCTTGGTATACGGAACAACCAAGGTTGATCAAGAAATAACAATGGCCCATCACCAGCCTGTAAAAGACGTAGTCACAAAGGCAACGGATTTGGACAAAATCTTGGTCTTTACCAAAACCAACGGCTACCGGCATAAGTCTATCGAAAAGGGAGTGGCCACACTGAAAGAGTTGGGAGCGACCTATAATTTTGACATTACCCAGACCGAGGATTCGTTAGCCTTCAACTCCGCCAATCTGAGTAACTATAAATTGGTTGTCTTTCTAAGCACCACAATGGATGTATTGGGTAAAGCACAGGAAAAAGCTTTTAAAAGCTATATCAATAAAGGGGGAAGTTTTATGGGTATACATGCCGCCACGGATACCGAGTATGAATGGCCTTGGTATGGTGAATTGGTGGGAGCGTATTTTTTAAGCCACCCCAAGCAACAAGAGGCTAAAATTGATGTGGTAGACAACAAACATTCCTCGACGGCACATTTAAATGATACTTGGATGCATTTTGATGAATGGTATAACTATAAAAATATCAATCCGAATATCAAAGTGCTCATGAAGCTGGATGAAAGCAGTTATGAGGGGGGCAAAAATGGGGATGACCACCCCATTGCCTGGTATCATGAATTTGATGGCGGACGCGCTTTTTATACTGGCCTAGGCCATACGAACGAATCTTATGACGATCCTGATTTTCGAAAACATTTGATTGGGGGAATCGGATATTGTTTGGGCAGATAAGCCTGTTTACAACCCATTTAGTAATGGCAAATACACCTTTTTTTTGCGGGATGGGCTTTTGAACCAAACGAACTACCCGGTCTGTTCTTTTGCGCATGTCGGTATACATATTCTTCGCTGGTCTCGTTTTTCCATAGGAAAACTTCGATAGGCTGTTGAATCGGTAAAACTATAGGAGCTTTAAACCGGACAATTAGACCAATGGGTTTGTTGATTTATCCGAACTCTGAATCATCGAAGCGGCCTTGCCACCATGATTCCCGTATTTTTCTTTACCTTTTTTAGGTAATCGACCAAAGGAAGTTCAGAGACCTTGACTTCACCTGAGGAGGAGGCATGCAATAGATGGATTCGCCCGTCACTTTCTCTAGATGCCAATCCCGTATGTGTAATATCCAGTCCATTGATGGAGGTGGTCAAGGCAATAATGTCCCCAGAATGAATCAAATGTTCATTGGCCGCAATTTTATCTTGGGGCAGAATGCAAATGGGTTGGTTGTTTAGATAGTTTTCCGAAGCCTGTATTTTCTTAAAATTGGTGTCGTCCTTTAAAAAGGGGTACAGCTCTCGATGCGTACTCATAAAATTGATATCCTTGGTGATTTCTACACCCCCGATTTGAGAAGTTATATCGGTCAAGAGGCCTTTGGTGCCGTTGTTGGCAATCCATTCCGAAAAATAGTGTAATCGTGAGGCATAACCGTCTAATTGGCCATTTTTATACCGAATGGTTTCTAAGGTTTTGACATAGTCATCAAAGCTGGTTTCTTGCTCCTTAAGCATACGACTAAAAGCCAGTGCATTTTCGACATAGGTAGTACAATCGAGGCCTTGTAGGTTGACCACAAGGGTTTCAACTTCCCCAATTTCCAAGGTTTTGGCCACATACGGTGTACCAAGGAAGGTTTTGCCTACGGCCACCAGGGTTTGGCCCAAATTCTCTTGTAGCAGCTCATCTATTTCAATGATCTTGTCCTCAAAAGCCTGCCGGTCTTGGGGTGAACAAGTGATTTGTTGGGCTTGAAGGGGTAGGGCAACTGCTAAAAATAGTAGAAAAAATAAGATTTGCCTCATCGCGTAGGGTTTAGGTTCAAAAATAAGCATTTATAGAATTACAAGCTGTACCACCATTGAGATAAAGAACGGGAGCTTTTTTGTAGGAAATATGTTAATAAAAAAATGCAAGAAACACATCGGTTTTGTGCTGATATGGCGGTGCAAAGCTGTAATTTACAGCTTTATAGACAAGTTGAGTGCAAGCCAGAAAAAGGCTCTAAACAGTCAGATATGTATGGAAATCAGAACTTTTTTTAAACTTAAAATAGATATTGACGAATTAGATACCTTTTACCCAAATCAACAAAAATGTACTAAAATTTATCAAACGGAATTAATTATTGACGACAAAAACAACAATGAAATTCAATTAAAAATTTTCTTTGATGAGAAAGAGTATCTTGGAGACAAGATAATGCAATGGAACCATTATTATGATTTTGATTTAATAGAAAATTTTCGGGTAATTGAAGTTATCGAGCCAAAAGATTTACTTGAAATTGATTTTTTGAATTATAAATGTGAAGGGATGGAGAACTCTACTTCATTTTATGAATTCAATTTAAAATATTTCAAGATAAAATTGACTGGAATAAAAAAAGCTTATAATAATTCAGAAAATTCCTCTAGTA
>JAGLKG010000456.1 GCA_023141835.1 Maribacter sp.
GTTACGAAATAAACGTGTTGAAGTTTTCTTAAGCCAATTTAGCTTTGTTTCTTTTAGTGGTAAAAGATAAAGCCTTCTTTACTCTAGCATTCTGGAATTTGTACAAACGAGCCACGGTGTTCTCATTAGAGGTAGAAGTAACGATGGTCATTTCAACAGTCTCTACCTTAACATCGGCCTTAGTATCTTGGGCCTGGACAGTTACTCCGGCTGTAAGAACAAAAAATAAAGTTAAGATAGTTTTCATGACTTGCGTTTTTATATAATAAAAACGTAGCATAGTGTATCCCACGGGCTTGCAAATCGCTCAAAACCCCTTATTTTTCGGTAACTGACAAAAATCCGGATAAAGTGTGAAAAATGCTCGACGAACGAAACCAACACCAAAAACACCTTACCGAAGGTTTGTGTATTTCATCGTAAATCCCTATCCTAAACTTCTCGAGGAAATACCTTTTTTTTATTCAGAACGTGGTGTTTAAACCTTTCGTCCTAAATTTTTAAACCATAGTATTACCTTTAAGGTCTACGTGACCAAGACTCATTATACTATTGATCCATGAAAAAACAATTGTTGATTGCCATACTACTAAGTATTTTATATGCCTGTAATACTGAAAAACCTGTAACCAAAAAACCAAATATAATATTGATCATGGCTGACGATATTGGCATATCGGACATCGGTAGTTACGGCAGCGAGATAAAAACTCCAAATATTGATTTTTTGGCCAATGAAGGGTTAAAATTCAAGACCTTTTATAATATGGCCAAATGCAATCCCACACGTTCCTCATTGCTAACCGGATTATATAAAGGTGGAAGTGGAGCC
The DNA here is from genome assembly GCA_023141835.1 of Maribacter sp. Lineage (GTDB taxonomy): Bacteria > Bacteroidota > Bacteroidia > Flavobacteriales > Flavobacteriaceae > Maribacter_A. The sequence goes on from JAGLKG010000456.1 coordinate 833, forward strand.
GTTCATTTGGCACATCTTACAAAAAAAGCAGGGTATTACAATATTATGAGTGGCAAGGAACATTTTGACAAATGGGTGCCCGATTACTGCAAGGCCGAAAATGTGTTTGACCATTCGTTTACTTTTTGGGCCACCACGGAGTATTTTTTACCTCCTTCCGGCAAATTTGAAAGGCCTTTTTATTTAGAGGGACAAGAAATCGATGCTAGTGAAATTCAACATGAGCAAGCCCCAATGTACAAAACCGATTTTATTACGGATTATGCCCTAAACTGGTTGGATGACACCTTCGAACAAGAAGATCCCTTTTTCCTTTATTTACCCTATCATGCCGCCCATTACCCGCTACAAGCGAGACCAGATGATATTGCAAAATATAGAGGAACATATTTGAAAGGATGGGATTCTTTGCGTCAAGAGCGTTTTAAAAAAATGAAAAAACTTAACGTACTGCCCAAAAATGCGCTATTAAGTCCGCCTGAAGGGAACTTAAATACTTTAAGAGGACCTTTGATACCCGATTATACAGATTATCATCCTTGGGAAAGTCTTTCAAATAGTAAAAAAGATTCACTCGATTTGGAAATGGCCGTATATGCAGCGATCATAGACAGAATGGATCAGAACATTGGTCGTGTTTTGGACAAATTAAGAGATAAGGGTGAATTGGAAAATACCATTATCATGTTTTTGGTCGATAATGGTTCCTGCCCCTTTTATTCAAACAAAATCAAGGATGTAGAAGCTGGACCTGCCAATTCGTATTGGAGTTTACGGTCTAGCTGGGCAAATTTGGCAAATACTCCTTATAGACAATTTAAGCAATGTGGTCATGAAGGTGGAAGTCATACTCCATTTATTGCCTATTGGCCAGGTGTTATCGAACCTGGCACCATAACGGATCAACCCGGTCATGTCGTAGACGTTGCCCCCACATTCTTGGATATTCTACAAACGCAATATCCCGATAGTATCAATGGGCATAAGACTATTCCACTTGCGGGCAATTCACTGCTTCCAATTTTAAAGGGCGAAAAACGGAAAGAACCCGAGTATTTTATCTCAGGTTTGGATAAATTTAGAATGTTCAGAAAAGGAGATTATAAAATAGTTCGATTAAATGGTGGAAATTGGGAGTTATACAATTTACGACAAGATCCAACAGAACTCAATAATCTCTCAAAATCCCATCCGGAAAAATTGAAGGAATTATCGGAGGACTACAAGAATCTGGAGCCTGAATTGAACAAGAGTAGCTATGCACTCTAAAGGCCTTACCATTCCCAATGAAGTTATCCAATTGAACCTATTATGAAATACCTTGCGTTACTATCGCTATTTGTCCTTTTCAATGCTTGCAAAGTTGATAAGGAAACAGTAGCCAAACCCAATATCATACTAATCAATATAGATGATCTTGGGTATACAGATTTGAGCTTTATGGGTAGCGAATACTATAACACCCCCCATATTGATGCTTTGGCAAAATCTGGAATGATCTTTACCAACGGTTATGCAGCAGCGGCCAATTGCTCACCAAGTAGGGCCTCGATAATGACTGGAAAATGGACTACGCGCCACGGCATATACACCGTAGGTTCCTCGGAAAGGGGACAATCAAAATACAGAAAATTAATCCCGACCATCAATACAGTAACCTTAGCAAAGACCCACAGAGTAATATCTGGAATATTACAAAGAAATGGGTACCAAACCATTCACGCAGGTAAGTGGCATTTGAGTGATTCACCTTTGGATTATGGATTTGACATCAATATTGGTGGTGGGCACAATGGACATCCCAAGAGTTATTATCCACCTTATGGCAATGTGCAATTGAAAAATTCAGGCAAGGAATATCTAACCGATTTAATTATGGAATATACTATTGAGTCGTTAGATTCTATAGACCAACCATTTTTTCTAAACTATGCACCCTATGCCGTACATACACCTATTCAACCCGTTGACAGTTTATTGGTCAAGTATACCAACAAAACGGCTTGGAAGGGTCAGAACAATCCCAAATATGCCAGTATGATCGAAAATTTGGATCGAAATATAGGGATGCTGGTATCGACTTTAAAAAGAAACAGACTATTCGATAATACCTTTATTGTTTTTACATCGGACAATGGCGGACTGTACGGGATTACACAACAACAGCCATTGCGTGCCGGAAAGGGTAGCTATTATGAAGGGGGTATTCGAGAACCTTTCTTTTTTGTGTGGGAAGGAAATATAGAAGCCTGTTCAAAGAATGATGTCCCAATTACCCATTTGGATTTATTCCCAACCTTACTGCAAGTCGCAGGAATTGAAACAGAGATCCATGCCACTGATGGAATAAACCTTGTACCGCTTCTTCGGCAAAAAGTTACCGATATAGAACGACCACTGTTTTGGCATTTCCCTATTTATTTACAGGCCTACAATGTCCATAACAATGAAAATAGGGATTCGCTCTTCAGAACGCGGCCAGGATCGGTAATCCGTAAAGGAAACTGGAAATTACATTTCTATTTTGAAAATAATGAAATGGAATTATATAACCTTGCCGATGATATCAGTGAAAGGAATAATCTAGTTGAAACCCATCCCAAAAAAGTAGAGGAACTTTTGGTACAATTAAAAACTTGGTGGAAAGGAACAAATGCGCCCATTCCAAGGGAAAGGAATCGAGAATATGATAGTAGGCCGAAGGAATAGAAACCTTAACTAAGCCAATTTAGCCTTGTTTCTTTTAGTGGTAAAAGACAACGCTTTCTTTACTCTAGCATTCTGAAATTTATATAAACGAGCTACAGTGTTCTCATTAGGGGTAGAAGTAACGATGGTCATTTCAACAGTTTCAACCTTAACATCTGACTTGGTATCTTGGGCTTGGGCGGTTACTCCGATTGTAAGAGCAAAAATTAAAGTTAAGATAGTTTTCATGACTTGCGTTTTTATATAATAAAAACGCAGCATAGCGTATCCTACAGGGTTGCAAATCGCTCAAAACCCCTTATTATTCGGTAACTGACAAAAAACCGGATAAAGTGTAAAAAATGCCCGATGAACGAAACCAGCACCAAAAACACCTTACCGAAGCTTCGTGTATTTCATCGAGACATACCATCCCACTGCTTCGAAACTCTTAGTAGATTTGTCCATTCCTTATATACCAATTTGATCATAAAATGAGTCACAGAAGACAAAATTGCTTTTTTGTTTTACCCTGCTTCGAATTATTTGCATAGTCACAGTTACGGAAATAATGAGTAAAGAGATAAAACTAAAAATGAATGAGTTTGAATGACTTAGTTTATAGTTAAATTGGTATTACAAGGTGACTAGAGGGCGATCTATATTCTCCAAGGGGGATTCTTTCGATGTATGCCTGCATTGAAAAGGATAAGGCTATTACCATCTAAATCCTTCAGACGGGCTTCTCTCCAAAGCCATTTTTTGTCATTGGGCATTTCATTGAACTCAATATCGAGTTCGACTAGACCTTGAACATAGGTGTCCAAGTCTTTACATTCAAAATAAACATGGATACCCTCTCCCCTTGGTAATTCTTCAACCTGATGGATTGAAAAAGTGCCATCTCCTTCAGGACATTCAAACCGAGCATAGTCGGGCAAGGCCTCAACGATTAACTTAAGACCTAATTTCTGATAGAAAGGGATTGACTTTTCCAAATCCAATGAAGGCACCGTAATTTGGTTAAGGTTCATTGTTATTTTGTGCCACTCAAGATTTTTCCTTTACTTACCTCTCCAATAACTACAACATCCTTGGACGGCTCATATTCCTTAATGGCTAAAAGCATTTGAGCTTCTGTATCTCTTCTTATTTTAACGCCTGCCTTTGAACCTCTATTTCTAATCTCAATATAAAATCCGTCTCTCAATTCAGTCGGCTTTGTTGCGGGTCTACCCATAATTACAATTTCAATATATGTTAATGTCAGTGTGTGTTTTGCTTTAATTTTCAATACTACAGATGGTAGTCGTAAAAATATGCCCGAAACCTACAGTAAAAAGTGTTTAAAACATAGCAATTGACCAAATATTTATAAAGTATTCATGAACATTTAACGCCATCTTTGCAAATTTTAGGGTTATTTTCTGAAATAGGTGCTTTTTAACCTTGATAAATCAACCCAAAAACTAAAGACCTTAACATTTGGTTTACTAATCTAATATAACGAAAACGTAGGCTTATCATGGTACGAACTAATAAGAATCCTAATCATAAATCTAGTTTATGCCATTGGTTAATCTGGACTTTGCTAACTTTATGCTTCAAGGATTTGTTATATGATCAGAGAGGAAATATTGGTATACAGAGATACCGACAATAACGAATTTGAAGGTGTTGTGGTTTGGGATGATGTCAACGGCAAACCTAAACCAGGAATCCTGGTTTCGCATATGTGGAGTGGTCAATCTGATTTCGAGGTGGATAAGGCCACCGAATTAGCAAAATTAGGTTATGTGGGTTTCGCCATAGACAACTACGGCAAAGGCCGTAGGGCCAGTTCCCCTGAGGAGGCACAACGATTAATGGACGAGCTGGACAACAATAGACCAATACTCCTTGAAAGAATGCTCCTTGCTGTAAAAACACTTGAAGAGCATAGAGAGGTCGATGCTTCAAAAATAGGAGCTATTGGGTTTTGTTTTGGGGGCAAGTGCGTCCTTGATTTGGCACGTTCGGGGATTGACATTATGGGCGTGGTTAGCTTTCATGGATTATTAGACCCTCCGAGTAAACATCCGAATGCCCAAATAAAAAGTTCAATTTTGGTTCTGCATGGGTGGGAAGACCCAATGGCACTTCCTGGCGATATGGTAAAACTATCCCAAGAACTAAATAAACTCAAGGCCGATTGGAATATTCATGTATATGGACATACCGGACATGCATTTACCAATCCCAACGCCAAATTTCCTGAAAAAGGATTGTTCTTTGAGCCAAAATCGAACAGAAGGGCATGGAATTCAATGGCCTATTTTTTTAATTCGCTATTCAATTGATTATTTAGACGCATTGAATTAACATATTTTAACGACGATAATTGTAAGTAACCCTAAAAAGTGGCTACAAAAACCTAAACTAAAAAATGAAAGCATTCAAATTCACATTTCTGATATTGGCCGTACTGTTCTCGGTACATTGCGAACCTAAAACGAAGAAAGGTCAAGAAATTTCGGGGCATATTACCAAAAAAAAGGTCAAACCTTCTACTAAAGAACTGCAAAAGTACGATGTCGCCTACTTTGCCAGTGGTTGTTTTTGGTGTGTCGAAGCTATCTATGAGGACGTTATCGGGGTCAAGGAAGTAATTTCAGGTTATGCAGGCGGTACTGAAAAGAATCCCACTTATGAACAAGTTGGCAGAGGAATGACTAGCCATGCCGAAGCAGTAAAGGTATATTATGATTCCAAGGAAGTATCTTTCGAAACTTTGGTCAAGGTATTTTTTGGGTCACATGACCCCACGACCTTGAACTGGCAAGGACCAGATCACGGTCCACAATACCGTTCAATTGCTTTTTATACCAACGAAGCGGAAAAAGAAATCATTGAAAGACATATTGCCCAACTAAAAAAAGATAAAATCTATAACAGTCCTATTGTCACCCAGGTCGAAACAATTACCAAATTCTATGACGCAGAGGATTATCATCAGGATTATGAAAAGTTAAATCCCAACAATCCGTATATCATTAATATTTCGATTCCCCGATACAAAAGATTTAAGGCAAAATATCCAGAATTACTAAAAAAGGATGCACATTAAATTGATAGTAAACTACCTTGTTTCCTTTTGTTTAAATATCAATGAAGAAAAATTATAACGTTTAGAGGCTGTTTTGAAATATGTGA
>JAGLKG010000457.1 GCA_023141835.1 Maribacter sp.
TTCGATATGATGACATTAACTATGCACTTGAAAGCTCAAAAGAAAATGAAGTATTACTGATTCTAGCCAAAAATTACCCCGCAACAAAAACGGGGATTCCAAGCAATTTTTACCAGCTTGCAAATCAAAAGAACCTGAAAATCTATATTGAGTTCCCTGATCATCTCGCATCTGGCAATACAGGGGAAATTAAATCAACAAAAAAAGAACGCCTTGTTGTTACGTCAAATTTCTTTGGAGAAAAACTTCCGCGCATGCGTATTTTGGATGCCGGGTTATACACCTATACCGATGTTCCAGAAAGAGATAGTCATTTGAAGGGAGCAAATGTCGCTGGTTTTGACAAAGCCGTTTATGGACTGGAAAAAACATCGACTGCACCGGTTCTTTTTGAAGACGGAAATGTGTTGGTTTCAACAACCAAATTAAGCGATTTCAATACAAGTCGCTACTCACCATTAAAGGCATGGCAAGCTACCATATCTGGTATTCTGTCTTACCTGTCCATTGAAATGTCAGATGAAGCGGTACAATGGAATCCATTTGTAAAACCCAGCTACGATGCCAGAGTACCTCTCCCTGAAAATGTCTATGAATTGGCCGTAGAACGTGGTGCCGAGTGGTACAGGAAAGGTCGTTTTTTAATTCATCCAGATTGGAAAGACCATTGGCAACGTATCGATACTTTACAACTTCCCGTAGGTCCGCCTATGAACCTTAATCTGCCCTCAGGAGACGGGTCCCTGGGAGTCATGGAAGGCCACTACTCCTACATAAATCATGATGGGAGCCAACCCTACCGGTATTGGTTAAGGGGTGATTGCGTGGCTGAGACAGCCATGACCTTTGCTATGGCAAACAGTATAAAGGAAAATAAGCAGAATGGGGAAATCGCCAACAATCTGATGGACTTTCTGTTTAACTCCGATACTTTCAAAACGAGCAGTAGTAAAATCCCTGAGATGTCATCATACGGTTTGCTTGGCTGGGCAGCAACACGACCTTCCAGATATTATGGCGATGACAATGCCCGAATACTGCTTAGTTCTATTCTTTCTTCCCAAATGATGGAGAACAATAAATGGGACATACAAATTCTGGAATTGATTCTTGCAAATTTTCGAACTTCAGGCGAAAACGGTTTTCGCGGAGGTGCTTTAAACGGGAAGGACATTGATGCGAAAACATGGCAAACCTTAATGCAGGGAAAATTCGAAAATATAGCTCCCCACTATGAATCTTGGCTATGGGCCACTTATCTATGGCTTTACGATAAAACCGAATATCGGCCCCTGTTGGTCAAAGCGAAAAAAGCCATTAAAATTACTATGGCCAATTACCCAAGTAATTGGAAATGGACAAACGGTATTCAACAGGAACGTGCCCGAATGATTCTACCATTGGCATGGTTGGTACGAGTAGAGGATACTAGAGAGCACAGGGATTGGTTAAATGCGGTATGCGATGACCTTCTTAAGAACCAAGTCGAGGAAGGTGCGCTGAGGGAGGAGTTAGGTGAAGGTAATAAGGGCAGGTATGGAGCGCCAAAGTCCAATGAAAACTACGGTCACGCAGAAGCCCCTGTAATTCATACGAATGGAGAACCGATAGCCGATATGCTTTACACCAGTAACTTTGCATTTTTTGCCCTTAATGAGGCTGCACAGGCAACCCAAAATCCAACATATATTGAAGCAGTGGATAAGCTTGCCGAATTTCTGGTGAGGATTCAAAGCAGTTCAGCAGGGCGTGGGGATTTAGATGGCTGCTGGTTCAGGGCCTTTGATTACAAAAACTGGGAATACTATGGTTCAAATGCTGACCATGGTTGGGGAGCCTGGGGTACGCTCACTGGGTGGACACAAAGTTTTATTACAACCACCCTAGCTTTAAAACTCAAGAAAACGAGCTATTGGGAAGTCACTAAAAATTCGGACATTGGCAACCCTATAGATGCTGCCTGGTCAAAGATGCTTCCGGGTGTTGAACATTAACCTTAAGGATGGCAAAAATTGAAATTATAAAAAATAAAAGGTAAATTGTCTAGAGCGCAAAATAGCGCACAAGTTTAAAAAAACTCAATGAAAAACTATTTGTTTAAAGGGTTGCTCGTATCTGCACTGGTACTTGTATTATGTTTAAATTGTGAACCCTCCGCCAAATTGGTAGAAAAAATAAATCCTCCTAATATCATCCTAATAATGGGGGATGACATGGGATATTCGGATATCGGCAGTTATGGAGGTGAGATTAGAACTCCCAATCTTGATGCATTGGCCTCCAACGGACTTCGATTTACCCAATTTTATAATACAGCACGCTGTTGTCCCACCAGAGCTTCCCTACTTACCGGATTGTATCCCCAACAAGCAGGCGTTGGTCATATGGTCAACGATCGGGGAACACCAGCCTTTAGAGGGGACCTTAGCAAAAATGCGGTCACCATCGCAGAAGTGTTAAAAGGAGCGGGATACTCCACCTATATGTCTGGAAAATGGCACATAACACCATATGTTATAGATAATCCAGATAAGCACAATTGGCCCAGACAAAGAGGTTTTGACAAGTTTTTCGGGATGATTTCAGGAGCCGGTAGTCTATATGATCCACGTTCCTTAACTGAAGACAACGAATATGTTCCTCCGCGCCAAGGATTTTATTGTACCACTGATTTTACCGATTATGCAGTTAAGAGCATTACTGAACATAAAGATGACAATCCCTTTTTTCTTTATTTGGCTTATACTGCGGCACATTGGCCGATGCATGCACCCAAAAAGGCCGTAGACAAATACAAGGGACATTATGATAAAGGCTGGGATAAAGTACGTGAGAATCGTTTTGATCGAATGAAAAAGTTAGGCCTTGTCAAAGACGAATGGCTACTGACCCCTCGGGATTCCTTTGTTGCTCCTTGGTCAGAAGACATTCCTGATAAAGCTTGGGAATTGGCAAACATGGAGACTTATGCCGCTATGACCACCCTTATGGACGAAGGTATCGGTCAGGTGATGGATGCCCTAAAGCACAAAGGTCAACTTGAAAATACCTTGATTATCTATTTACAGGATAATGGCGCCTGTGCCGAAGAATTGGATTGGATAAAAAATCGAGACCATAAAAAGGCCGATGTCCCAATGAAGCCTAATGATATTCAAACCGAAATGATTCCCTTTGTCACTAGGGATGGTAAACCGATAAAGATAATGCGGGATGGTTGGCCCGGTCCACCAGATGGCTATACGGCCTATGGTCTTAATTGGGCAAATGCCAGTAATACCCCATTTAGGGAATATAAACATTGGGTACATGAAGGAGGTATTTCCACGCCTTTGATTGTTCATTGGCCAGCAAAAATAAATCCCGAGACGTCTGGTGGGGAATTCAGAACGGAACCTACCCATTTAATCGATATCATGGCGACCTGTGTCGATGTTGGAGAAGCCAATTATCCCAAAGCTTTCAATGGCAACAAAATTCAACCCATGGAGGGTAAGAGCCTCGTAAACATTTTTGAAAAAAAAAGGTTGGAAAGGGAAGCCATTTATTGGGAACATGAAGGTAATCGTGCCGTTAGAATGGGCAAGTGGAAATTAATATCAAAAGCAAATAAAAAACATTCATACATTTGGGATAAAGTTGACGAAATGGAAATATCAAATTGGGAGCTTTTTGATATGGAAAAAGATCGTACGGAAATGCATAATATTGCTACCGCCAACCTAGAGTTAGTGAATAAAATGGCCAGCATGTGGCTAGATTGGGGAAAAAGGACAGGCATTGTGCCCCGGCCCAATAAAGAAGAATAACTATAGCTTTTAACTCGATATAAACCTTTTGGTCTACAAGGATTCATTTATCAATAAACGAACATAATAGTATGAAAAAACATTTAACTCCAACGCTTGTTATAGCGTTGTTACTAACAAACGTATTTTCGGTAATCGCACAAGCCCCAAACAAAGTTGTCCCTATTTTCAAGGATGGGGAAGCGCAGATCGTACCGGCTTTTGAAGATGCCTCAAAATGGATCAGACATGATCTTTGGGTCGAAACGGAGTTTGATACCGACGGCGATAAAAAGCCAGATAGAATGCATGTTGCGGTCACCAGACCCTATCAAACCGAATCTGAAGATTTAAAACTACCGATTGTCTATGTTTCCAGCCCCTATTTCGCAGGAGTCGCACCTTTTGTAGATGGGCTTTTCTGGGATGTGAAACACGAACTGGGTGATATGGCAAAAGAACGCCTGCATCCTGAAGTTGTTCGCAAAGGAAAAAGACCCATCATCTCAAATTCCCATATAAACAAATGGGTGCCAAGAGGATTTATCGTAGTACACTCTTCATCTCCTGGAACTGGACTTTCACAAGGGTCACCCACCGTTGGCGGTGATAATGAATCTCTTGCCCCAAAAGCTGTAATTGACTGGTTATGCGGTAGGGCAACAGGTTTCACATCTCCTAATGGCACTGAAAAAGTCAAAGCATTTTGGTCTACTGGTAAAGTGGGCATGACCGGAACTTCGTATAACGGAACCATTCCTTTGGCTGCTGCAACAACTGGAGTTAAAGGTCTGGAGGCCATTATTCCCATTGCCCCAAATACATCGTATTACCATTACTACAGATCCAATGGATTGGTACGATCACCTGAAGGCTATTTGGGAGAAGACATTGACGTGCTGTACGACTTTATACATAGCGGTGATGAATCAAAGCGTGCCCACAACAATGCAACAGTGCGCGATGTGGAAATGAAAAATGGTATGGATAGAATTACGGGAGATTACAATGAGTTTTGGGCAGGTCGTGATTATCTAAATGATATGAAACCCATGAAGGCCGCTTTGTTAATGTCTCATGGTTTTAATGATTGGAACGTAATGCCAGAACACAGCTATCGTATTTACAAAGCTGCAAGGGAAAAAGGCCTGCCTTCCCAAATCTTCTATCATCAAAATGGACATGGTGGCCCTCCTCCACTGAAAATGATGAACCGATGGTTTACCCGCTATTTGCATGGCATCGAAAATGGAGTGGAAAATGATGCAAGGGCATGGATTGTCCGTGAAAATGAGGAAAGAGAACATCCTACACCCTATGAAGACTATCCGAATCCTGAGGCATCGCAGGTTGCCCTACACTTGAAACCTGGTGCCCCAAAAAAAGGAAAATTAAGTACAATGAAGAGTAGTGGTCAAGGTATCGAAACATTGGTGGACAATTACTCTTTCACGGGTGCTATGTTGGCTAAAGCAGATTATACCAACCATCGATTGCTTTATACAACGGCCGAATTAACTGAGGATATTCATATATCGGGAACACCAAAAATCTCTATAAAATTGGCCAGCAACAAACCAGCGGCAAATCTTTCGGTTTGGCTGGTTTCCCTACCCTGGAGCGAGGACAAAAACACCAAAATAACAGACAATATAATAACCCGTGGTTGGGCGGATCCCCAGAACCATCGTTCATTGACTAAAAGTGGACCCTTAAAACCAGGTAAATTCTACGAAGTATCTTTTGATTTAATGCCCGATGATCAGATTATATCTAAAGGGCAACACATTGGACTTATGATTTTTTCCAGTGATCAAGAGTTTACATTATGGCCAGAACCCGGCACTGAATTGACAATTGATTTGGATGCAACTACACTAAATTTACCCATTGTAGGAGGCTCTGAAGCCCTAAAGAAAGCTATAAAGGAATAAGAACCTTAGTGCTATGCTTTCAAATAATCGAGGACGTTTTTTTCGATTCGCTCTTGAATGTTTGAGATGTCAGCTTTTACAAAGGTTTCACCGGTAATGTTTTCAAAAAGCTCTATATACCGTTCTGATACGGTCTTTATGTAAGCGTCTGTCATTTCAGGCAACGTTTGTCCATCCAACCCTTGAAAACCATTGCTGATCAACCATTGCCGCACAAACTCCTTGGAAAGCTGTTTCTGGGCCTCTCCCCTATCTTGTCGCTCCTGATACCCATCAGCATAAAAATAACGCGAAGAATCCGGGGTATGTATTTCATCAATCAATACAATCGTACCATCCGGGGTTTTCCCAAACTCGTATTTGGTATCCACTAAAATTAAGTCCTGCCCATCTGCTATTTCAGTTCCTCTTTGAAATAAGGCCTTGGTATATTTTTCAAGAATGTCGTAATCAGCTTCGGAAACGATCTTTCGCTTAAGAATGTCCTCTCGGGAAATATCCTCGTCGTGGTCTCCTTTTTCTGCCTTGGTCGCTGGAGTGATAATAGGTTCTGGGAATTTGTCATTTTCCTTCATACCCTCAGGCATGTCTACTCCACAGATTGTTCTTTTACCAGCCTTGTATTCACGTGCTGCATGACCTGATAGATAACCACGAATCACCATTTCAACCTTAAAAGGTTCACAGGTATGGCCTACCGCAACGTTGGGGTCCGGAGTGGCCATTAACCAATTAGGGACAATGTCCTCCGTAGCAGCCATCATTTTCGTGGCTATTTGGTTCAATATCTGTCCTTTATACGGGATTCCTTTTGGCATAACCACGTCAAAGGCCGAAAGCCTATCCGTTGCTATCATGACTAAAATATCATCTTGAAGGCCATAAACTTCCCTTACTTTGCCCTTATAAACACTTTTCTGTCCTGGAAAATTGAAATCTGTATCCGATATCGTATTACCCATTTAGCACTTTTAATTTTGATGTTCTATATTCTTATATGCGTCAATCACCTTTTTGATCAATTTATGTCGAATTACATCCTTATCATCCAGGTAAATCATTTCGATTCCCTCAACATTCCCAAGAATCAATAAGGCTTCCTTCAAGCCAGAAATCACCCTTCTAGGCAAATCAATCTGTCCTGGATCACCTGTTATCAAAAACTTGGCATTCTTGCCCATTCGGGTCAAAAACATTTTCATCTGGGCATGGGTGGTATTCTGTGCCTCATCCAATATTACAAAGGCATTGTCTAAAGTTCGACCGCGCATAAAGGCCATGGGAGCTATTTGTATCGTCCCGTTTTCGATATAATGCGCCAACTTTTCTGCAGGAATCATATCTCTTAAGGCATCATACAAAGGTTGCATATAGGGATCTAATTTTTCCTGTAGATCACCTGGCAAAAAACCGAGGTTTTCTCCCGCCTCAACGGCAGGCCTTGTCAAAATGATTCGTTTCACCTGCCTCTCCTTCAGTGCCTTTACAGCAAGGGCCACACCAGTATAGGTCTTTCCTGTACCCGCAGGGCCTATAGCAAAGACCATATCATTTTTAAAAGAGGCATCAACCAGTCTTCGCTGGTTAACCGTCTGGGCCTTAACACGTTTACCGCCAACCCCATGTACCAATACTTCCCCACTGTTTTCTGGAGATTCGAAATCCTCTTTACCGTTGCTGGTCAAAACCCTTTCAATTATATTCTCGTCGAGCTTATTATACTTTAGGAAGTGCTGAGAAAGCATACCGAACCGCTTATTGAATTCCTCCAAAAGTTCTTCATCACCATATACTTTTATATTGTTCCCGCGAGCAACAATTTTCAGTTTGGGAAAATACTTTTTAAGTATATCAATGTTTTCATTCCCTTGTCCAAAAAACTCTCTTGGATTAATTTCAGTAAGCTCTATAATAAGTTCGTTCAAAAATAAGGTAGTTAAAATTAATGCCTGAAATAATAATTTCGCCTGGCTATTTTTTTGTTTAATTTTGTTCAACAAATTTAAGTAAAATTTCAGTTTGACGAACCAAAAACATATCAACATTGCTGGATGGCAATCATTACATTAACCACAGATTTTGGACTCAAAGACCATTTTGTAGGTGCTTTAAAGGGTGCTATTTACAAAGAACTTGCCGACGCCAAGATTGTTGATATTTCGCATAATATAAGCGCTTTCAATATTCAGGAATGTGCATATATTCTTAAAAACTCTTATAAAAACTTCCCAGAGGGTACTATTCATATCGTTGGGGTGGATTCCGAGTCGACCCCTGAGAACCAACACATCATCGTTCTGGTAGATGGTCATTACTTCATTACCGCCAATAATGGTATGATAGGCTTGATCGCCTCAGAAGCAAAAGCTGAAAAAGTCGTCGAAATAAATCTTCCCAATTCAGTTAAAGGTACCTTTCCGGTTTTAGATATATTCGTCAAAGTTGCTTGCCATATTGTTCGTGGCGGCACACTTGAAGTTGTAGGAAAACCTTTTGAAAAGCTGAAAGAGCTTAAAGAGTTCTCAGCAAGAATCAGTGATGACGGTCAGAAAATAACGGGCAGTGTCATCTACATAGATCATTATGGCAATGTAGTCACTAATATTCAAAAAGGTCTGTTTGAGGCCTACAGAAAGGGAAGACCTTTTGAATTACATGCCAGGACTAGTTTAATAACTAATATTCTAAATAGATATAGTGACATCGTCAACTTTGACCTGGATAAGAGCCAAAGAAAAGGTTCCGGGGATTTGTTGGCCCTTTTTAATTCATCAGGCTATATTGAGCTGGCTATTTATAAAAGTAATGTAAAGACCGTTGGGGGTGCCTCTACCCTTTTGGGACTGGATTATAGGGATACCATCACCATAAATTTTCTATAAATGTTGATTCGTATCGTTAAACTGACCTTTAAGCCCGGGAATAGTACTCTTTTTGAGCAGATATTTGAGGAAACCAAGCCATATATACAGAACTTTGAAGGATGTAATTCCGTGGAACTATTGCAGGATATACAAGACCCAAACGTTTTTTTTACCTACAGTACTTGGGAAAGTGAGGACCTTTTGAATCGTTATAGAAACTCAGAATTTTTTAAAGGAATCTGGGGCAAGACCAAACAACTGTTCGATGCCAAACCTGAAGCTTGGAGTACCTATAAAAAAACTTGATTGGATAGACTTATAAACATTGACAATTGGAAAAACGTATTTTTTGGCATTTCAAATTCCTCTAAATAAATATCCACAAAGCCCTTATAAAATCAATTTCATACCATATACGGCAGTTTCAGCACAATAGCATGAAGTTGCTTTTTCTATTTTAAATCGCAGGTTCGCTCAGTTTTACTGTTGATAAGTTTGTTTCCTTAAAAAGGACAATTAAAATATCTTTGTTTGATTGACAAATTAGGGTTTTATCAAGTTTAAATTGAAGTATCTTGATCAACCAACTAAATAAGAAGTAATTCAATAAAACGAATATCGAATGAAATTTATAGTATCCAGTACTTATTTGCTTAAACAATTACAGGTTTTGGGGGGTGTTATCAATAATAGCAATACCCTACCCATTTTAGACAATTTTCTCTTTGATTTGAATCAAGGTCAACTTACGGTTTCGGCCTCCGATTTGGAAACAACAATGAGTTCGGTACTTAATGTTGATTCTGATAGCCAAGGCACTATAGCTGTACCTGCAAAACTATTGCTGGAAACTTTAAAGACATTCCCTGAACAACCCTTGACCTTTGTTGTCGAGGACAACAATACAGTCGAAATAAGTTCTAACCACGGTAAGTACGCCCTTGCATATGCAGATGGGGCTGAATTTCCAAAGGCCGTGGAATTGGCAAACCCAAGTTCGACCACCATTCTTGGTGATATTTTGGCCACCGCAATAAACAATACCATATTCGCTGCAGGTAACGATGATCTAAGACCTGTAATGAGTGGGGTGTTCTTTCAATTTTCACCAGAGAATTTGACCTTTGTGGCTACAGATGCCCATAAATTAGTAAAATACCAGCGTTCCGATATTAGCGCCTCCCAAGTGGCGGAGTTTATAATGCCCAAAAAGCCTTTGAACCTATTAAAAGGAATATTGGCTGGGAGTGAGTCTGAAGTATTAATTGAATATAATGAAAGTAATGCCAAATTTAGTTTTGAAAACACTGAGCTTATCTGTCGATTAATAGATGGCAAGTACCCCAACTATGAAGCGGTAATTCCCAAGGAGAATCCAAATCAATTGTCAATTTCAAGAAATCAACTCCTTAGTTCGGTACGAAGGGTTTCTATTTTCTCCAATAAGACAACGCATCAAATACGATTGAAAATTGCAGGTGCTGAGCTCAATATTTCCGCCGAGGACATTGATTATAGCAATAAGGCTGAGGAACGATTAACATGCTCATACCAAGGAGACGATATGCAAATTGGTTTCAACTCAAGGTTTCTTACTGAAATGTTGAGCAATTTAAATTCTGATGAAGTATCATTAGAGATGAGCTTACCCAATAGAGCTGGGATCCTTACTCCGGTTGACGGTTTGGATGAGGGCGAAAATGTAACTATGCTGGTTATGCCGGTAATGTTGAACAATTAATTAACCACCAACCTAGTTGAAAAAGACCATCTAAAACAGATGGTCTTTTTTTTACTTAAAGTTTAGGCTTACGAAATAAATTGGATAGTGCCAAAATAAGTGGGTGGCTCTCCATTACTGGCCCGTACTGCATTCACAGCAGGTATAACCAGTGAAAGTATCCCAGCGAATATCAGAAGTAAAATGCCCAATCCCAATAATAAAATTGATGGTATCCCAATAATTACATATAAAATAAGACTCAGTTGAAAATTGATGATCGATTTTCCATGCTCGTTCATTCCAATAACTGAATCCCTATTGGAGAGCCAGAGAATCAAAGGCACTATAAGCCCTCCAAAGCCTGTTACAAAATCCAAATATTGTGTAAGGTGGGCAATGACCAAGAGTTGCCGGTCCTCCCGCATTGCAATGTGTTGATTGACTATTTCCATTTTTTGATTGATTTTAAGGATGAATAACTATAAATAGGACGTAAAATCGGTTTATTTGTTACATCTCCAACTAAAAATCATTGCTTTTTCATCAATTTGGCCAGTTTCTCCTTGTCCTTGGCAATTCCGACTGTAAGCTTATCCAGCTTTGTATCCATCTTCTCAATATCAACTGGGGAAAGTTTTCCATTGGCTTCCCCTTTTTTCAGCTTTTCCTGAATACTGGTAATTTTTTTTGATTTTTGGAAATGGACTTCCTCTGTGCTTTGATTTCCTCGACATTGAAATGCGCGGTACTTTGAGTTTCAGACAGCGCAGAGATTGTGCCAATGGCAAGAACGGCCAAGGCCAAAAAAAATGCAAATCGTTTCATTTGCTGTACTTTATATATAGTTAATGTTCAATCAAGATATAAGATTTTTGTATTTCAATATACAAATGCACCAAGTCAAAACAAGTCAGGGAAGCACTGTAGGTATGACGGATTTACCTATTTTTGCAGCAAACTTTTGAAAATGATTCCAAATGATATGATCATTGCTTTAGCAACTCCTTCTGGCGCAGGGGCTATTGCCGTAATCCGTATCTCGGGCACCAATGTCATTCATTTTGTCAATCCATTTTTCAAGTCCATCCGACCCAAGGATTTAACCCAACAAAAAAGTCATACGATCCATTTGGGACATATTGTAGACGGAAACCGAACTTTGGACGAAACTTTGGTCTCTATCTTTAAAGGCCCTAACTCCTATACAGGTGAAGATGTAGTAGAAATATCTTGCCATGGTTCACCCTATATCCAACAACAGCTTATCCAATTGTTTCTCAGAAACGGTTGCCGTATGGCGGATGCGGGAGAGTTTACCCTTCGCGCCTTTCTCAACGGAAAATTGGATTTGAGTCAGGCGGAAGCTGTCGCTGATCTTATTGCCAGTGAAAATGAGGCGTCGCACCAAATAGCCATGCAACAGATGCGGGGCGGGTTTAGCAATGAGATTAAAAAACTACGGGACGAATTGTTGAATTTTGCCTCACTTATAGAACTGGAACTCGACTTTGCAGAAGAAGATGTGGAATTTGCCGACAGAGCCCAATTCAAAGATTTATTGTTTCGCATACGAAAGGTTTTAAAGGGATTGATAGATTCCTTTGCAGTAGGCAATGTCATCAAAAATGGGATTCCAGTAGCCATTGTAGGTGAACCCAATGTTGGGAAATCCACCTTGCTCAATGCCCTATTGAATGAAGAACGGGCCATTGTGTCAGAGATTGCCGGTACCACTAGGGATACCATAGAAGATGAAATATCGATTGGCGGTATAGGATTTCGTTTTATTGATACGGCAGGCATACGGGACACCCAGGATGTAGTAGAAAGCATTGGCATCAAAAGAACCTTTGAGAAGATGAAACAGGCCCAGGTGGTAGTTTACTTACTAGACGCAAGTTCAGCTGGCAGTAAACAATCTTCATTTGAAGGTGTTATTACGGAAATTGGAAAAATCAGGAATAAATACCCACAAAAGCCATTGATTCTAGTAGGCAACAAAGTTGATCGACTAAGTGAAATGCAAAGGAACATACAGGATGTCACCCTAAACGCAATCGAAGGGGCAACCTTCCAAGCCCTATCGGCCAAAACGGGTGAGGGTGTTGAAGCACTAAAGACGCAATTGTTAGAATTTGTAAACACCGGAGCACTTCGTAACAATGAAACTATTGTCTCCAATACACGACACTACAATGCCCTTTTAAAGGCATTAGAGGAGGTAGAAAAAGTACAGCTTGGCATGGACGATGAAATCTCGGGTGATCTTTTGGCCATAGATATCCGTCAGGCACTCTATCACTTTGGAGAGATTACCGGAGAAATTACCTCCGATGATTTGTTAGGCAATATTTTTGCTAATTTCTGTATCGGTAAATAGATTCCAATATTATTTGATTTCAATTGAGTGCAAATATCTATAAATCAAATATTTATAAAGAATACTCTTTCTTTACTTTTCCTTTTCATTCTAATTTTATTACTTTTATTGCGTCTCATGTGTGTCTCTAAATTGCATGAGACGCAAATAATGTGTCTCATGATAAAAGTTCATCTTAGGAAGAAAAAACTAAAAACTGGAAAGCTTAGCCTGTACATAGAGTTTTACAAAGGCATACAGACTCTAGATAATGGTAAAATCAAACATCTCAGAGATTATGAATACCTCCAGCTATATTTGAAAGAAAATCCAAAGTCAGCCGCTGAAAAGAAAAAGAATCAAGAACAACTTGAACTTGCGGAGCAAATATTGGCCATTAGAAAGGCTGAAGTTTATCAGGGTAGATACAACATTCAAAATGACAAAAAAGGAAAAATAGGTCTTTTGGTTTTTTATGAGCAAAAAAAAGAGGAACGCTATCAAACCAAGGGGAATTATGACAATTGGGATGCCGCACAGAAGCACTTGGAGGCATATTGCCCTCGACACATTACATTCAATGATATAGATGTTGATTTCATCAAAGGATTTAAAAAATACCTCGATACGGTTGCAGTCACAAAAAGTCATAAAAACCTTTCCCAAAATACAAAGCATACTTATTTCAATAAATTCAAAGCCTGTTTCAATGCGGCTTTCGACGAAGGATACCTCAAAGAAAATCTCATCAAAAAGGTCAAAGGTTTTGCTATGGGAGAATCCACGCGTGAATACCTCACTTTGGACGAGCTTCAAAAATTGTCGAACACCCCCTGTAAACTCCCTATCCTTAAACGCGCTTTCCTATTTTCCGCATTAACAGGTATTCGATGGTCCGACGTAAATAAAATGAAATGGTCTGAAGTAAGGGAAGAAGGAATGGACGAAAAGGGTGTTCCCATTTTTCGAATTGTGTTTCAGCAAAAGAAAACAGATGGGGTTGAATATTTATATATCTCCCAGCAAGCTAGGGAACTTCTGGGAAAACGGGAAGAGCCCAAGGAAAGGGTATTTAAAGGACTTCGGTACAGTGCCCATATGAACCTTCAATTACTCCGATGGTGTATGCATGCCGGTATCAGTAAGCATATTACCTTTCATTCCGCAAGGCATACCAATGCCGTTTTACTTTTGGAAAATGGAGCAGATATTTATACCGTATCAAAACGTCTCGGACATCGCGAAATAAGAACCACGGAAATCTATGCCAAAATCATTGATAAAAAAATGAAAGAGGCCGCCTATTTGATTCCTAAGTTGGAGTTGGGTAAGACCGGGCAGAATTTATAAAAATTATTACGCAAAAATATCGTACTCTAATATTCTCATTGTTAATAACTCAAAACTCTTCCATTCTTGCAAAAATCATTTGATTCGATTTGATATGGTTTGAATCCAAATAAAATTCACCAAATAAAATTTGGTTCAATTTGAACTAATTTTACATAAGTTACTGGGTATCAATTTTTTGTGAATAAAAATCCTTGAGCAACCGAACTTTGCCCTTTCCTTCTTTTTACCTTTATCAATAGAATTCTTCAAAAGAAAACAAAAGCGCTTTTGTTCATTTCGTAACCCTAAAAAGAAACAAATGGACAATTTTTTAATTCTCGAACGATTAGATCGTCTAGAAAAACTGATAATAGCCAATAAGGAGGTGCTGACCTTCGAGGAAACGTGTGACTATACGGGAATATCAAGAAGTTATCTCTACAAACTGACAGCCTCAGGAAATATTCCGCACTCAAAGCCCAACGGTAAGATGATTTTCTTTGAAAAGAAGAAGCTGAACAACTGGCTTCTTCAAAATAGCAGGAAATCCCGAGCTGAAATAACGGACAAGGCGCTGCAATACACTTTCAAAAATAGAAGGTGATGGTTATAAGAAGCCTGAGCGATGAACTTTACCATGTAAAGGACGCCAAGAAAAAAACGGTATATGACTATACCATGGAATACTTGGAAGCTAAGTATGATATTACGTATAACGAGATATCGCATGACTTTCAGATTGCCATAAAAGACTCAAAAGTGTGGCATTACCTGAATCTTAACTCTCTGATCATCGAACTTACCAAAGCGGGAGTGGATATCAGTACGGGCAAACTGGAAATACTGATACGTTCTGAATGGATACCAAAATATAATCCCATTCGGGAATATTTCGAATCGCTTCCCAAATGGGACGGGCAAGATCATATTCTGAAATTAGCATCCTATGTGCCAACTTATGAAAAAGAAGCCTTCAACTATCATTTCAAGAAATGGTTGGTGCGTACTATAAAGTGTGCTTTGGAAACGAACTATTTCAACAAGCAGGCTTTTGTGCTATCCCATCAGGGGCAGAACTCAGGGAAATCGACTTGGTGCCGATTTCTTTGTCCGCCCGAACTGGCAGAATACATGGCCGAGGATATCAGCAACGATAAGGACGCAAGGATACAACTGTGCAGAAACTTTCTGTACAATCTGGATGAACTGGCCGTACTGTCCAAAAAGGATGTAAATGCCCTAAAATCATTTTTCTCCAAGACGTTCATCAACGAACGTCTGCCCTACGATAGAAAGAATACGACATTACCAAGAATATGTTCGTTCTTGGGAAGCACCAATATGTCCTCATTTTTAAATGATGAAACAGGTTCCGTACGATGGCTCTGTTTTGAGCTGATGGACAAAATTGATTTTTCCTATTCCAAGGAAATGGAGATCAGGGATGTCTGGTCCCAGGCCTATCATCTGACTTATTCCGACCCTAATTTTAATCCTGAACTATCCATCAAGGATATTCAAGAGAATGAGGAGCGGAACAAGAAATACACCAAGCTGACCACGGAACAGGAGTTGGTCGCCAAGTACTACGAAAAATCGAACGATATGAAGGACTTCGTAACGGCATCGGATGTATTGGTCTCGCTCAACTGTCTCAACCTACGCTTGAACCAGATAAACATAGGAAGGGCACTTTCGGGATTCAACTTTCAACGGGTAAAGCATCCCAAGCGACAGGTGTACGGATATTTGGCAAGACCGCTATTCGATAAAAGTCCTTGGGAGATGGAATTGGGAAACAAAGTGGAATAGCACCTACCTACTTACCTAAACTACGCCGAACTCCCACCAATGGGGACAGACCTTTAGGTAGGATGTATAACCTTCTTTCTACCTAGGTATTACCTAACCTACCTTTTAGGGTAAGTTGGGTAAGATGAAAATAGAGGTTACCGGAAGGCTTGGCCCTTATAAATGGGGGTATAGGTAAGAAGGTAGGCGAAAACAAAAAAAAAGAACTTGCTTATGAAAAGAGAAAGAACAACGTGTGAAAAAGCCCGTAATATTTGCATCGTAAGGACGCTGGCAAAACTCGGGCACTTTCCCACCAAACAATCGGAGAAAGAAGCTTGGTTCCTGAGTCCGTTCCGGTCAGAGACCCAAGCCTCTTTCAAGGTGTCCAAAACAAAAAACAGATGGTTCGACCATGGCGAGGGAATCGGTGGTAATGTCATAGACCTGGTCTGCCGGATCACCAAGTCCACCGTAAAGGAAGCATTGAAAATACTGAATGAGGACGCGCCTTCTTTTTCTTTTCAACAGCAACCGATTTTTAAAGCCAAAAACGAGAACAAAATCAAGGTCATAGAATCAAAAGAGCTGACCCATTTTGCGTTAAGGGATTATCTGGAATCCCGAAATATCAAACTTGGAACAGCATTGAGACTGTGCAAGGAAGTCCATTACACCTTCAAGGGAAAAAAGTATTTCGCCATTGGGTTACAAAATGATTCCGGTGGATGGGAACTACGGAACAAATACCAAAAAAATTCATCCGCTCCCAAGGACACGACACATATTAAAAACGGAAACAAAAAATTGATTGTCACGGAAGGTATGTTCGATATGATAACGCTATTGGAAGAGTATCAGAATATGGAAAACGAATATGATTTCATGATCTTAAACTCCACGGCATTTATCGAAAAAGCATTGGTAGTAATAAAAGCCTACAAAGTAATCGGACTTTATTTAGATAATGATTTTACTGGAAAAAAAACAGCCCGAATATTAATGCAACAATCGAGTAATTGTATGGACAAATCTGTGCTGTACAAGGGCTACAAGGATTTGAATGCATGGAAGCAGGCTATGGGCCATTAATGGATTTTCGTAAGTAAGTCAAGATGTGTCTTTGTTGCCACAAAGACGATCTTGCTTTGCTCCCGGAGGTCGCAAAGTAAAAAAAATGAAAAGGGACTATATTAAATTCAGGTGCTCCATTTACGAGAAGAAGATCTTAAGAAACAGGGCAAAACGTGCAGGCATATCCCTATCGGAATATTGTCGCAGCTCAGCCTTTGGAAACAGTATTATCGAACGCTTGACAAAAAAGCAATTGGAACACTATCGTATGCTGGTGAAATACAAGAACAACTTCACCAGCATTAGTAATATGTTCAAAAAGCGCAATCCGAAACTGGCCATGGAAGTACAAAAGCTGGCAGAAGAAATTCGGACGCACCTATACAATTTCAAAAAATGATAGGAAAAGGAAAATCAATATCCCATACCGGGGCCTCTATCAGTTATGGATGGAACCAGGAGAAGGATGCAGAGATCATATTCAGCCAACACTTGGCCGGGGACGACCCAATGCAGATTACCGAAGAGTTCAAAATTATCCAAGAACAAAATGTCAGATGTACGAACAACACCC